>NZWX01000018.1 GCA_002697625.1 Flavobacteriales bacterium | reverse complement strand
TGCAATCTTCACTTCTCTTTTTTACTGATGCTCGTACTTTCATAATTTTTATTTTTTAGTACCTATATGTTATTCTACCTTTTGTTAAATCATACGGACTCATCTCCATCTTAACTTTATCTCCAGGTAATAGCTTAATATAAAACTTTCTCATTTTACCAGAAATATGTGCTGTTACTATATGTCCATTTTCTAGCTCTACATGAAACATTGCATTAGATAATGCCTTAATTATCGTACCATCTAACTCTATGTTTGCCTGTTTCGCCATATTTATTTTTTCAATCTCTTTTCTATTTCTACAAAACTTGATAAAACCTCAGCCTTCCCTTTTCTAACCACAACGGTATGTTCAAAATGTGCCGAATATTTTTTATCAGCAGTTATTATTGTCCATCCATCAGAAAGTTGTTTTATTCTTCTAGTACCTAAATTAATCATCGGTTCTATCGCAATAACCAACCCTTCTTTTAATATTATTCCTCTTCCTCTCTGGCCGTAATTTGGAACTTGTGGTTCTTCATGTAAATTTTCACCCACTCCATGACCAACCATCTCTCTCACAACTCCATATCCAAACTGTTCTACATACTTTTGAATAGCAAAACCAATATCACCAACTCTGTTACCTGAAACTGCCTGTTCAATTCCTTTATATAAAGATTCCTTTGTTCTTATTAATAGGCTTTTTACTTCTTCAGAAACTTCCCCTACCTCATAAGTATACGCAGAATCTCCAAAATATCCATTCATAACAACTCCACAATCCATTGAAATAATATCACCTTCATTAAGTGGATTATCGTTTGGTATTCCATGTACAACTTGTTCGTTTAATGACGCACAAAGCGTATTCGGAAAACCACCATAACCTTTAAATGCAGGAACTCCTCCATTATCTCTTATAAACTCTTCCGCTATCTTATCAAGCTGAAGTGTGGTAACCCCTGGTTTAATCAGCGCCGATATCTCAGCATGGGTCTTAGCAACAAGTAAAGAACTTTCTCTTATTAAATCAATTTCATCTTCTGATCTATAATGTATCATTACATCATACTCCCAGAAGACTTCCCTTTAATTTTTCCTTTTTCCATTAATCCATCATAATGACGCATTAATAGGTGACTCTCAATTTGTTGAAGAGTATCTAATACTACTCCAACCATAATTAACAGAGATGTACCACCAAAGAATTGTGCAAACTGTGGAGTCATATCTGGTTTTATATTTAATGCAATTCCAGGTAATATAGCTATAACACCTAAGTATAACGATCCTGGAAGTGTAATTCTTGACATTATATTATCTAAATATTCAGCTGTTTTTCTTCCTGGTTTTATACCAGGGATAAATCCTCCATTTCTTTTCATATCTTCTGCCATTTGCTTTGGATTTACTGTAATTGCAGTATAAAAATATGTAAATACAACACATAAAATAAAGAATAAAAAGTTGTACCAGAATCCTGTAAAGTCAGATAATGTACTAGCTACTCCAGTTAAATCATCCGAAAAACCTGCTAATGTAACTGGAACAAACATTATTGCTTGAGCAAAGATAATTGGCATTACTCCTGCAGCATTTACTTTTAATGGTATAAACTGACGAACACCACCATATTGTTTATTACCAACAACTCTCTTAGCGTATTGTACAGGTATTCTTCTTGTTCCTTGAACTAATAAAATACACAATGCAATAACAACAACTAATATTACCATCTCTAATAAGAACATTACTAATCCACCAGATTGAGCATTTAATGCCATAGCAAATTCACTTGATAATGATGAAGGTAAAACGGCAATAATACCAATCATAATCAATAAAGAAATACCATTACCTACACCTCCATCTGTAATCTTCTCTCCCAACCACATTACAAATAATGTACCTGTAACTAAAATAATGATTGAAGACAACCAAAACGCACTATCTCCTAACAAGAATGCAGTCTCAGGTAAAGTATTTTTAAGATTAGCAATATATCCTGGAGCTTGACCTCCAGTAATTACAATGGTTAAATACCTTGTAATATTATTTATTTTTCTTCTACCACTTTCTCCCTCTTTCTGTAATTTCTGGAAATAAGGAATAGCCATTCCTAACAACTGAATAACAATAGATGCAGAAATATAAGGCATGATACCAAGAGCAAATATAGATGCTTGTGAGAAAGCTCCTCCAGTAAACATATTTAATAGTCCTAATAATCCATCAGCAGACTGTGCTTGTAAAGCTGCTAATTGTGAAGGATCTACTCCAGGAATCACTACAAAACAACCAAACCTATAAATAGCAATAAATGATAAAGTCATTAAAATTCTGTTCTTTAAATCTTCTATCTTCCAAATATTCTGTATCGTCTGTATCAGTTTTCTCATTTTCTTTCTTATTCAGCTAAAGTATTTGAAATAATATTTGCTGTTCCACCTGCTTTTTCAATTGCTGCTTTTGCAGAAATAGAAAAAGCATCTACTGTAATCTCAATCTTAGAAGTTAATTCTCCTCTTCCTAAAATCTTAATTAAATCATTTTTGTAAGCCATCCCATTTTCAACTAAAACTTCTTTTGTAATAGCTCCTTTAATTTTCTTATTTGTAATTACTTCTTGTAATCTATCCAAATTAATTGCTAAATATTCTTTTCTGTTTGGGTTTGTAAATCCAAACTTAGGAACTCTTCTTTGTAAAGGTTGTTGACCTCCTTCAAAACCACTCTTCTTTGAATATCCAGAACGAGATTTAGCTCCCTTATGTCCTCTAGTAGAAGTTCCTCCTCTTTTAGATCCTTCTCCTCTACCAATTCTTTTTCCTTTTTTTATGGAACCTTCTGCAGGTTTTAAATTATGTAATTCCATCTTTTTACTTTTCTACTAATGTTATTAAGTGTTTTATTTTATGCACCATTCCTAAAATTTGAGGAGTTGCATTATGTTCAACAACTTGGTTCATTTTTTTTAGTCCTAGCGCGTCTAAAGTTAATTTCTGATCTTTTGGACGACCAATTCTACTTCTTACTTGTTTAATCTTTATCTTTTCCATTATCTATTCGGATTACCCATTAAATACTCTATCCATACTAATTCCTCTTTGATTTGCTACAGTTCTAGCATCTCTTAACTCTAAAAGAGCTTTTAAAGTTGCTTTAACTAAGTTGTGAGGATTTGAAGAACCTTTTGATTTTGCAAGTACGTCTTTTATTCCAGCACTCTCAATGACAGCTCTCATGGCACCTCCAGCTTTAATTCCTGTACCGTGAGATGCAGGTTTTATTAAAACTTGAGACCCTCCAAATTTGGTAAGTTGCTCATGAGGAATTGTTCCATTAATAACTGGGATTTTAACTAAATTCTTTTTAGCTGCTTCAATCGCTTTTGCAATTGCAGTTGAAACATCCTTAGATTTACCTAATCCTATACCAACAATTGATTGCTCATCTCCAACAACTACAATAGCTGAGAAACCAAATGCTCTTCCTCCTTTCGTAACTTTTACAACTCTTTGAACTGCAACTAATCTATCTTTTAAATCTAGATCTGATGAAGATTTTACTCTTTTATTTTCTGATAATTTAAACATATCTTTTTCTTAGAATTTTAAACCTGATTCACGAGCCGCTTCTGCTAATGATTTGATTCTCCCATGATATAAAAAACCACCGCGATCAAATTTTACAGATACTACTCCAGCTTCTTTAGCTTTCTCTGCTAATAGAGTACCAACTAATTTAGCTTTTTCAATTTTATTAACTTTTTTATCTTCAATAGACTTTTCAATAGAAGACGCTGCAACTATTGTACTGCCTTTTGTATCATCAATTAACTGAGCATAAATTTGCTTGTTAGACCTGAAAACTGCCAATCGAGGAGTTTCAGAAGTCCCATTAATTGTTTTACGAATCTTGTACCTAATACCCTGTCTTTTTTCTTTTCTTGATTGTGCCATTTTATCTTATATTTTAACTTGCAGCAGCTGTTTTTCCCGCTTTTCTTCTAATATATTCTCCAACATACTTGATACCTTTTCCTTTATAAGGCTCAGGCTTTCTAAAAGATCTAATTTTTGCAGCTACTGCTCCAATTAATTGCTTATCAATAGATTTTAATATCACTACAGGTGCTTGACCTTTCTCAGATACTGTTTCTAGTTTTACTTCAATTGGAAGTTCGAATATAATGTTATGAGAATACCCTGCAGATATATCTAACTTTTGACCTTGATTAGCAGCTCTATATCCTACCCCAACTAATTCTAATTTCTTTTCATATCCTTTCTCTACACCTTCTACCATATTTGCAATAAGTGCTCTGTAAAGACCATGATAAGATCTAACTTGTTTTTCTTCAGAATTTCTTGATAAAATCACTTCATTTTCATTTACTGAAATTGAAATTGAATTATCAACTTTCTGACTTAATTCTCCAAGCTTTCCTTTTACAGTAACCATACCATCAGCTACAGAAACTGTTGTTCCTTCTGAAAATGATATTGGACTATTTCCTATTCTTGACATTTCTTTTTACTTTTTATCTTATAGTTAGTATACGTAGCAAATTACTTCACCACCTACATTTAAATTCCTTGCTTCTTTATCAGTTATAACACCTTTAGATGTAGATAAAATTGCGATACCTAAACCATTAATTACTCTTGGCATAGTTTCTTTATTCGCATACTTTCTAAGTCCTGGCTTACTAACTCTAATTAATTTCTTAATTGCAGGAGTTTTTGAATTATATTTTAAAGCAATTTTAATATTACCCTGATGATTTAATTCATCTTCAAACTTATAACTTAGAATATATCCTTTATCAAATAAGATTTCGGTTATAGATTTTTTCATGTTAGATGCTGGAACATCAACAACTTTGTGTCCTGCCATCTGTGCATTTCTAACTCTTGTTAAATAATCTGCTATTGGATCTGTAAACATATCTTTTCTTTATTTCTTTATTACCAACTTGCTTTTTTCACTCCTGGAATTAAACCAAAGTTTGCCATTTCTCTAAATTTAACACGAGAAATACCAAATTGTCTCATATATCCTTTTGGTCTTCCAGTTATTTTACATCTGTTATGCATTCTAATTGGAGAGGCATTCTTAGGAAGTTTTTGTAAACCTTCATAATCTCCCGCTGCTTTTAAAGCTGCTCTCTTTTCTGCATATTTTGCTACAGTTTTTGCTCTTTTTACCTCACGAGCTTTCATTGATTCTTTTGCCATAACTTATAAACTTTCTGATTTATCAGTTTCTTCTGATAAATCTTGATTATTATCCTTTTCTGATTCTAAAGAATCATCTTGATTATCTTTAGAAATCTCTTCACTATCTTGTGAAGATATATCTTCCTCACTTACTTCACCCAACATTTCTTGCTTAGCTTCCTCCTCTAATTGTCTTCTTTCTTCTTGATCTTTCTGTTTTATTTGAGCTTTTCTCTCATCTTTTCTACTAGTCTCATCTTTAAATGGGAGTCCAAACTCTTTAAGAAGAATTAATGCGTCTTCATTAGAATTTGTATCTGTCACAAAAGTGATATCCATTCCTGTAATTTTACTAATCTTATCTATACTGATTTCAGGGAAAGCAATCTGTTCTTTAATTCCCATTGTAAAGTTTCCTCTACCATCAAATCCTTTTACTTCAAGCCCTTGAAAATCTCTTACCCTAGGAAGAGTTGATGTAATAAATCTTTCTAAAAATTCATACATTTTATCTCCTCTTAATGTTACCATTACTCCAACTGGCATGCCTTTTCTTAACTTAAAGTTAGAGATATCTTTAGTAGCTTTAGTAATTAATGCTTTCTGACCAGTAATCATTGTCATTTCTTGCTGAGCAGCTTCAATCTGTTTTTTATCTGAACTTGCAGAACCTAAACCTTGGTTTAAACAAATCTTTACTAATTTCGGTACTTGCATTACCGACTTATAATTTCCTTTCAGATTAGAAACAATCTGATCAGAATACTTTTTTCTTAAATTTGGTGTATATTCCATTATTTTATAACTTCTCCTGATTTTTTAGCGAATCTCACTAATTTTCCTGTTTTTTCATCTCTTCTTCTTCCAACTCTAGTAGGTTTTCCGGATTTAGGATCAACTAACATTAAGTTAGAAATATTAATAGATGCTTCTTGTTTAATAATACCCCCTTGTGGATTAGCTGCATTAGGCTTAGTATGTTTTGAAACCATATTTACACCTTCAACAATAGCTCTGTTAGTAGAAGGAATTACTTTAATAATTTTCCCTTCCTTACCCTTAGAAGTACCTGCTAAAACTACAACTATATCATCTTTCTTTAATTTTATCTTTGTCATCTTCATTATAAGTTTATAACACCTCTGGTGCTAATGATACTACTTTCATAAAATCATTATCTCTCAACTCTCTTGCAACAGGACCAAACACACGAGTACCTTTCATTTGACCATTTTCATCAATAATAACACAAGCGTTATCATCAAATCTGATGTAAGAACCATCCTTTCTTCTGATTTCTTTCTTTACCCTAACCATTACAGCTTTTACAACCTGCCCTTTCTTCACATTGCCGGAAGGAGTAGCAGTCTTCACTGTACCAACAATCTTATCACCTACAGAAGCATATCTTTTTCCTGTACCTCCTAAAACTCTAATACATAGAATTTCTTTTGCTCCACTGTTGTCAGCTACTTTTACTCTAGATTCTTGTTGTATCATTATTTCGCTCTTTCAATTATATCTACTAATCTCCAATTCTTATTTTTACTCATCTTTCTTGTTTCCATGATCCTTACAGTATCACCTTCATTACAAGTATTCTCATCATCATGAGCAATAAACTTTGTAGATTTCTTTACGAACTTTCCATAAAGAGGGTGCTTTACTTTTCTTTCAACCATAACAACAATAGATTTTTCCATTTTGTTAGAGGTAACTACACCAATTCTTTCTTTTCTTAAATTTCTTTCCATTTACTTATATATTCTTATCTTCTATTTTTTCTAAAAGAAAGCTCAGTCTTAATTCTAGCAATTACTTTTTTAGTAGAAGTAATTAACTTAGGGTTCTCTAATGGAGAAACTTCATGACTCATTTTCATCTTAGATAATTTCTCTTTTTCAGAAGCTAACATTTCTAGTAATTCATTCTCTGGGGTATCTATTAAAATCGTTGCTTTCATTTATTTACTTTTAACTATATAATCTCTCTTAATAATAAATTTCGTTGTAATTGGTAGTTTTTGAGCTGCTAATCTTAATGCTTCTTTAGCTGTTTCAAAATCTACTCCATCAATCTCAAACAAAATTCTACCTGGTGTAACTGTAGCTGCCCAATATTCTGGAGCTCCTTTCCCTTTACCCATTCTTACCTCAGCAGGCTTTTTTGTAATTGGCTTGCTTGGAAAAATTCTAATCCAAACCTGACCTTGTCTTTTCATATAACGAGTCACTGCAATACGAGCGGCTTCAATCTGTCGAGCTGTAATCCAACATTCTTCTAAAGCTTTTATTCCGAAAGTTCCGAAAGCCAATTGATTGCCTCTTTGGGCATTCCCTTTCATTCTACCCTTCTGCATTCTTCTAAACTTTGTCTTTTTTGGTTGTAACATTTTACTAAATCTTTATAAAATTATGACCTTCTTCTTTTAGGTCCCCTATTATTTCCTCCTTGCTTTCCTCCTTTTTGAGATTTGAAGTGTAACATTAAATCTCTCTTTCCATATACTTCTCCTCTACAAATCCAAACTTTAATACCAATAAGTCCGTATTGAGTTTGAGCTTCTGATAAAGCATAATCAATATCCGCTCTAAATGTGTGAAGAGGAGTTCTTCCATCTT
Source organism: Flavobacteriales bacterium (assembly GCA_002697625.1). GTDB lineage: Bacteria > Bacteroidota > Bacteroidia > Flavobacteriales > BACL11. The sequence continues at coordinate 7,236 of NZWX01000018.1, read as the reverse complement.
TAAACATTTCAGATCTTGCCATCTCCGCACCATTCAATCTTCCTGAAATCTGAACTTTAATACCTTCAGCTCCCATTCTCATTGTAGAAGCAATGGCCATTTTAATAGCTCTTTTATAAGAAATTCTACCTTCAACTTGTCTTGCTATATTATTAGCAACTAAAGTAGCTTCTAAATCAGGTCTTTTTACTTCAAAGATATTGATCTGAATTTCTTTCCCTGTTAATTTCTTAATTTCCTCTTTTAGAGTTTCTACTTCTTGACCTCCTTTACCAATAATGATACCTGGTCTAGAAGTATGAATAGTAATAGTAACTACTTTTAAAGTTCTTTCAATAGCAATTCTAGATATACTAGCTTTGACTAATCTAACTTTAAGATATTTTCTGATTTTATCATCTTCAGCAAGTTTGTCACCAAAGTCGTTTCCACCAAACCAATTAGATTCCCATCCTCTGATGTAACCTAATCTATTACCAATTGGATTTGTTTTTTGTCCCATATTAATTATTATCTGTATTTCTACTATCAACCACTAAAGTAACATGGTTTGATCTTTTTCTAATTCTGTGTGCTCTACCTTGTGGTGCTGCCTGGATTCTTTTCATCATTCTACCACTATCCACTTTTACCTCCGAAATGTAAAGATTACTTTCATCCATTCTTTTTCCTTCATTCTTCACTTCCCAATTTGCTAATGCAGAAAGAAGTAATTTTTCCATTCTTCCAGAGGCTTCTTTCGGATTTAATTTTAATTGTACTAAAGCTTTATCTACATCCATTCCTCTAACAAGATCTGCAATTAACCTCATTTTTCTTGGAGAAGTAGGGCAGTTATTCAATTTTGCAAAAGCGATATTCTTTCTCGCCTCTTTCATTGCATTTGCTTTTATTCTTTTTCTTGCTCCCATTTCTTATTATTTTCTATTACCTCCATGACCTCTAAAGGTTCTTGTTGGAGAAAATTCTCCTAATTTATGACCTACCATATTTTCTGTGACAAATACAGGAATAAATTGCCTTCCATTATGAACTGCAATTGTTTTTCCAACAAAATCAGGAGCAATCATTGAAGCTCTTGACCAAGTTTTAATTACTGAATTTTTTCCAGATTGATTCATTGCATCAATTTTTCTTTGCAATTTATAATGAATATAAGGTCCTTTTTTTAATGATCTAGCCATAAATTATTTCTTTTTTCTTCTTTCAATTATATACTTATCTGAAGCCTTTTTCTTGTTTCTAGTTTTATATCCTTTCGCTGGAATACCATTCTTAGATCTTGGAATACCTCCAGAATGTTTTCCTTCACCACCACCCATTGGATGATCTACTGGATTCATTACTGTTGACCTGACTCTGGGCCTCCTACCTTGCCATCTACTTCTACCCGCCTTACCAGAAACTTGTAATTGGTTTTGAGAATTAGACACTGTACCAATAGTAGCTAAACAAGTCATTAAAATTTGTCTGATTTCTCCAGAAGCTAATTTAATAGTTGCATACTTACCGTCTTTTGCCATTAATTGAGCATAAGAACCAGCACTTCTAACTAAAATTCCCCCCTGACCTGGTCTTAATTCTATATTGTGAATTAATGTACCTAAAGGAATATTACTTAAAGGTAATGAATTTCCAACATTAATAGGAGCTTTATCTCCTGATAATAACTCCATTCCAACTTTTAAACCTTCTGGTGAAACAATATATCTTTTCTCACCATCAACATAATTTAATAAAGCAATGTATGCTGTTCTGTTTGGATCATACTCTATAGTAGAAACTTTTGCAGGAATACCGAATTTATTTCTCTTAAAATCAATAATTCTGTATCTCTGCTTATGCCCACCACCGACATGTCTGATAGTCATTTTACCTCTATCATTCCTACCACCAGTTCTTTTTTGTTTAACTAGTAAACTCTTTTCTGGACTTGAAGTCGTAACTTCATCAAAAGACCTTGCAACTTTATGTCTTTGTCCAGGAGTATTTGGTTTTAATTTTCTAACTGCCATTTTCCTCTAATTATATATTACTGTAAAAATCAATAGTATCCCCCTCTGACAAAGTAACAATCGCTTTTTTATACGTTTTTGTCCTACCAGAAATGAAACCTGATTTAGTACCTCGTGTTCTTTTCTTACCAATACAAACCATTGTTCTAACTGATTCAACAGTTACATCATAAGACTCCTCTACCGCTTTCTTGATCTCTATTTTATTAGCAGATCTATCAACAACAAACCCAAAACGATTTAAATTCTCCGCTTCTGCTGTCATTTTTTCAGTAATTACTGGTTTTATTAAAATATTCATCACTTCTATTTTTTATAATTCTTCTCAATTTCCTTAATTGAAGACTCAAGAAACATTAATTTATTAGCATTCATTAAATCGTAAGTATTTAAAGATGAGACACTTACCACTTTTGACTTCTTCAAATTTCGGGAAGACAAAATTATATTTTTATTTGAATCTGCAAGGATTAATAAGGTTTTATTATTCTCTTGATTCAAATTAGATAATATATTTTTATATCCTTTAGTACTTGGATTATCCATAGAGAAATCCTCTAATATAATGATATTCTTATCTTTAGCCATTTGAGAAAGAGCAGAGTTACGAGCTAAAACCTTAACCTTTTTATTAAGTTTAAAATCATAACTTCTTGGTCTTGGGCCAAAAACTCTACCACCACCTCTAAATAAAGGATTCTTAATATCACCTACCCTTGCAGCACCACTACCTTTTTGTTTCCTTAGTTTTCTTCTACTACCCGCTACATCACTTCTTTCTTTAGATTTGTGAGTACCTTGTCTTTGTGCGGCTAAATAATGTTTTACGTCTAAGTATATAGCATGGTTATTTGGCTCAATACCAAAGATATCTTTACTTAATGAAACTGACTTGGAAGTTTCTTTTCCTTCTGTATTATAAACTGATACTTTCATTATTTCTCAATTGTTATATATGAATTATTTGCTCCTGGAACAGAACCATTAACTAAAATTAGATTTTTATCTGCTATTACTTTTAATACTTGTAAATTTTCAATCTTTACTCTATCATTTCCCATTTGACCTGCCATTCTCATTCCTTTAAAAACTCTTGCAGGATAAGAAGCTGCACCAATAGAACCAGGGTGTCTTTGTCTGTTATGTTGACCATGAGTAGCATCATTTACTCCTTTAAAACCATGTCTTTTTACAACTCCCTGGAATCCTTTTCCTTTAGAAGTCCCTACTACCTCAACGTAATCACCTTCCTCAAATAATTCAGTGGTAAGAGTATCTCCTAAATTTACTTCCTCAAAAGAATTAAATTCCACTAATTTCTTATGTAATGGAGATTTTGCTTTTTTGAAATGTCCTTTTAAAGCGTTGGTTACTCTTTGTTCCTTTTGTTCCTCATAACCAATCTGAATGGCACTATATCCATCCACCTCTTCAGTTTTAATTTGAGTTACAGTACAAGGACCAACCTCAAGAATTGTACAAGGGATATTTTTCCCTTCTTCAGAGAAAATACTTGTCATTCCTATTTTTTTACCTATTAAACCTGGCATCTTATTTATTATTTATATTACTTTAATTTCTACATGAACTCCCGAAGGAAGTTCTAACTTCATTAATGCATCAATTGTTTTAGAAGATGCATTATATATATCCATTAATCTTTTATGAGAAGATAATTGGAATTGTTCTCTCGCCTCTTTATTTACGTGAGGAGATCTAAGAACTGTATATATCTTTTTATTTGTAGGTAATGGAATTGGACCACTAACTACAGCTCCAGATGTTTTAACTGTTTTTACAATCTTTTCTGAAGATTGATCAACCAAATTATGGTCAAATGATTTTAATTTTATTCTTACTTTCTGTGACATAATATATTATTGTTGTACTCCTGTTGTTTCCGAAATTACTGATTCCGCAATATTTTTAGGTGCCGTTTGGAAACTAAAAAACTCCATTGTAGATGTCGCTCTTCCTGAAGAAATAGTTCTTAAGTCAGTTACATAACCAAACATTTCTGATAATGGAACTTTAGCCTTTACCAACTTAGACCCCGCTTTATCTTCCATACCTTCTACTTGTCCTCTTCTTCTATTTAAATCCCCAATAATGTCTCCCATGTTTTCTTCAGGAGTAATAACATCTAATCTCATAATTGGTTCTAATAATTCAGGACCAGCTTGTTTTACAGCTGATTTAAAAGCAATTTTAGCACATAATTCAAACGATAATGCGTCTGAATCAACATCATGGTAAGATCCGTCAAATAACCTAACTTTTAAAGTATCAATAGGGAAACCTGCTAAAACACCATTCTCCATAGCCATTTTAAATCCTTTCTCAACCGATGGAATAAATTCTTTAGGAATATTTCCTCCTTTAATCTCATTAATAAATTGTAATCCTTCTCCTTCAAAATCAGCATCAACTGGAGAAAGTTCAAAATTAATATCGGCAAATTTTCCTCTACCTCCTGATTGCTTTTTATAAACTTCTCTATGAGTAACAGAACTAGTCACTGCTTCTTTATAAGAAACTTGAGGAGCACCTTGGTTACATTCTACTCCAAATTCTCTTTTTAATCTATCAATAATAATATCTAAGTGTAACTCTCCCATTCCTGAGATAATTGTTTGACCCGAATCATGATCGGTTCTTACAGTAAATGTAGGATCTTCTTCCGCAAGTTTACCTAAAGCAACTCCTAATTTATCCATATCTTTTTGAGTTTTTGGCTCTACCGCAATTCCAATTACTGGATCTGGGAAATCCATAGACTCTAATACAATAGGAGCATTTTCTGCACATAATGTATCTCCTGTTCTAATATCTTTAAATCCTACTAATGCAGCAATATCACCAGCTTGAAGTGAATCAATCTGATTTTGTTTGTTAGCATGCATTTGGAAGATTCTTGAAATTCTTTCTTTCTTATTTGTTCTTGTATTAAACACATAAGAACCAGAATCTAATTTACCAGAATAAGCTCTAGTAAAACATAATCTACCTACATAAGGATCTGTTGCAATTTTAAATGCTAAAGAAGCAAATGGTTCATCCACTGAAGGTTGTCTAACCGCTTCTTCTTCAGTTCTTGGGTTTGTCCCAACAATTCCTTCAGTGTCCATTGGAGATGGAAGAATTTCCATAACCATATCTAACATAGCTTGAACACCTTTATTTTTAAAAGCAGAACCACACATCATAGGAACAACTTTTCCTGATATAGTAGCTTGTCTTAATGCAGATAAAATTTCTGCCTCGGTCAATGAATTTTCATCTTCAAAATATTTTTCCATTAAAGACTCATCAAATTCTGCAACTGCTTCTAATAACTGACCTCTGTATTCTCTTGCTTCATCCAAAATATGAGCAGGAATCTCAACCTCTTCAAAAGTCATCCCCTGATCTTCCTCATTCCAAACAATACCTCTAAAGTTAATTAAATCAACAACTCCCTCAAAAGATTCTTCCGCCCCGATAGGAATTTGTAATGGTAATGCATGAGAACCTAACATATCTTTAACTTGTCTACAAACATTTAAGAAATCAGCACCTTGTCTATCCATCTTATTCACAAAACCAATCCTTGGTACATTATAGTTGTTTGCCAATCTCCAGTTTGTTTCTGATTGAGGCTCAACACCATCTACAGCGGAGAATAAAAACACTAAACCGTCTAACACTCTCAACGATCTATTTACTTCTACAGTAAAATCTACGTGACCAGGAGTATCAATAATATTTACATGATAATCTATACCTCTATAAGGCCAGTTTAATGTAGTTGCAGCAGAAGTAATCGTAATACCTCTTTCTTGTTCTTGTTCCATCCAATCCATTGTCGCAGCTCCATCATGAACTTCTCCAATTTTATGAGAAACACCACCATAATATAAAATTCTTTCAGTAGTAGTAGTTTTTCCAGCATCAATATGAGCCGCAATTCCAATATTTCGTGTATATGTTAAATCTCTTTTTGCCATTTTCTTACTATATTAAAATCTAAAATGTGAGAAAGCTTTATTCGCCTCTGCCATTCTATGAGTATCCATTTTCTTTTTATAAGCCGATCCCTCTTCTTTATATCCTGCAACAATCTCTGAAGCTAAATTTACAGCCATAGTCTTTTCGTTTCTACTTCTTGCAGCAGCAATTAACCACTTCATCCCAAGAGAAATTTTTCTATCATCTCTTACAGGTTGAGGAATCTGAAATGTAGCACCCCCAATTCTTCTACTTCTTACTTCGACATGAGGAGTAATATTTTCTAATGATTTTTCCCAAACTACTAAAGCGTCTTCCTCCTCTACTTTGGTAGCTACCACATCTAAAGCATTATAAAACACTTTAAAAGCAATACTCTTCTTTCCATCTAACATTAGGTTGTTTACAAACCTTGTAACCAATACACTGCCAAACTTTGGGTCTGGTAATAACATTCTTTTTTTCGCTCTTGATTTTCTCATTTTCTAAAATCTATTTATTTTTTAGGTCTTTTAGTACCATACTTTGATCTTCTTTGTGTTCTATCATCAACTCCAGATGTATCTAAAGCACCTCTAACAATGTGATATCTAACACCAGGAAGATCTTTTACTCTACCACCTCTTACTAACACAATAGAGTGTTCTTGTAAGTTATGTCCTTCTCCCCCGATATATGCGTTTACCTCATTACCATTTGTCAACCTAACCCTAGCTACTTTTCTAAGTGCAGAATTTGGTTTTTTAGGAGTTGTAGTATATACTCTTGTACACACACCTCTTCTTTGAGGGCAACTATCTAAAGCTAAAGACTTGCTCTTCTTCTTTAGTTTAGTTCTACCTTGTCTTACTAACTGTTGTATTGTTGGCATAATTTTCTTTACCTTAATTTTTTATTAAAATGGTCGGCAAATGTAGTAATTATAATTAGTATAAAGAAAGGGAAATTTATTTTTTTTGACAAAATTACATCTCTAGGAGAAAAGAGGGATGTTTAATGGTTAAAAAACAAAGAATTAATTCGTATTTGTATAATTGAGTATTCTTCTTATTAACATAAAATTGTCAAAAATGAAAATAAACAACTATGCCATTTTATTAATTATCAGTACTTATTTTAGGGTAATTTTGTGGTGTAATTGATTGTTGTTTATGGTGATTTCTACAAAATACACCCCTTTACTTTTAGATCCTCTCTCAATCACCAATTCTCTCTGATGATCCAACTCATAAAC
>NZWX01000017.1 GCA_002697625.1 Flavobacteriales bacterium | reverse complement strand
TTTTATAATTCATTTTTTATTTTTTTAATTAATAATTCTGTTATAATCAGAATAAATAACTACAATAAAAACGATTGAATCTTAGAAAGTTCTGGTTTAGAAAGTTTTGGTGGAGGTATACCACTAGAATAAGTTATTTCTTCAGAAATAACTAAAAAGAAATTATTTGTATTAAATAATGAAAGTAACTCAGGGACCTGAAACTTAACCTCTAATTCAGTAATTAAAGTTTCAAAATCAAAATGAATTGTTTGAGTATCGCTATTACAAGTTTTTTCTTTTGTTTCTGAACAACAACAAGTTGTTTCAATTTTCTTCATACAACAACTAACTTTTTCTTGTTTTTTCTCACAAATCACGTCAACAGATTTACTACAAGAAGGAATTTCTATACCAAAGTAAAAAGAATTACCTACGGAACAACTCATTTTAGAAAATGATATTCCTACGGAAAGAAAAAAGACTAGTAATGCCGTAAAATATATACCGATATTTTTAAACAATCTTTTCATTTTATCGTGCAAATATATAATTTTATTACGTTTTATACAATTGGAAGTAGACTACTAGATTAAGTATAACTCTTTAAATAGTATAAATATTGCCATCACTAATACAAAAATACCAAACCCTTTTTTAAGTTTCTGAACATTTATAAAATTGTTGAACCAAATACCAATCAATATACCTAAAACAGATATACTAGTAAACGACAATAAAAATATCCAATTAATTTCGGTGATTCCAATATCTCCTATGAATCCAAAAAGAGATTTAACCGATATAATTAATAAAGATGTAGCTACTGCTTTTTTCATAGGTAGATTAGCAAACAAAACCAAAGCAGGGATTATTAAAAAACCTCCTCCAGCTCCCACTATTCCTGTAAGCAGACCAACAATAAAACCGTCTATCATTATTAAACAGTAGTTAAATCTATTTTTATCACTTATTACTTGTTTCCTGCTTTTTATCATAGAAACAGAAGCAAACAACATTAAACTTGCAAGAAAAACCATGATACCGAAATCCTTAGTAAAAACAAATTCATGGGAAGTAAACAATATATCTGGGATAGAAGGTAATATATATTTCCTGGTAAAGTATACAGCTAAGAATGAAGGGATAGCAAAAACTAAAGCGGTTTTGTATTCAATTAGGTTTTTTTTAGCATTTCTTATTGTTCCTACAAAAGATGTGGTTCCTACCACAAATAATGAATATGCGGTTGCTGTTATAGGATTTACATGTAACACATATACCATAATAGGCACTGTTAGTATCGATCCTCCACCTCCTGTTAGCCCTAAAACAACACCTATAAGTAGAGCTCCTATAACTCCATATATGTTGAGAAGTTCCAAACTATTTCTGTAGCTCTACTAATTCTAACCATCCTCCTCCATTATAGACCTCTTTTAATCCATGAGATTTTAGAAATTCCATTGCTTTTCCACTTCTTTGTCCCGATCTACAACATAAAACTATAGGTTGCATTTCTTTTAACTCCTCAATTCTTTCCGGAATTTCATGTAATGGGATATTGACAGATTGATTTACATTTCCTTCTGAAAATTCCTCTTCGGTTCTAACGTCAATTATTTTTATTTTGTCATTATTAATTAGATCTTGTAAAGTCATAGTAATTGTTATTTAAATTTTATAATAAAAGTATGTAACTTGTTTTTGGTAAAATAGGAAAGGTTAAATTGATACAACTCGCAAATACTTTTAACAACCGAAAGTCCAATTCCTAAACTCTTTTTGTTTGTTTCAGACCTTTTAAACCTATGAAATATCTTATCAGCAGGGAAACTAAGTTCTTCTCCACTATTAGTAATTCTAAAGGTGTTATTTTTGATAAAAATACTTATTGACTTTGTATCATTATTATGAACAATAGCATTTCTAATTAGGTTATTAATCATACTCTCCGCTAAATATCTATTCATGTAAATATGTGTAGGATCTTCTATCTGTAATTCTAATTTTATCTGTTTTTGTTTAATACTCTCTTCAAACAATTCTAACTGTTGTTTTAACAACTGGTCTAAATCAAAAGCAGAACCTTCTGTATAAAACCTATTATCTATTTTAGTTAAAAAGATAAGTGCTTGATTCATCTTAGATAACCTATTGGTTGTTTCCATTAATAGTGCCAAATGTTCCATCTGTTGTTGAGATAAGTTATCTGACTGCATCATCTGGTCTACTTTTGAACTTATTACAGCCAAAGGGGTTTGCAATTCATGAGACACATTCTCGGTATATTCTTTTTGAACTTCAAAATCTCTTTTTAAAGTATCTGCCATTTTCTGAATTACAGAATTTAATTTTTTTATCTCGAATAGTTGAGCAGAATCTAGATTCAACTCATTATTATTATTCAAGTCAAATTCTTCTAGTTTTGATATAGTTTTATAAAACACTTTTAAGGTGTTTCTTACAGAATGTCTATTTACAAAAAATAGAATCAGAAAAAAGACAACTGCTAAACCAACATTCATAATTACAATTTTTGTAATTAAAACATCCGTCTTTGTTTGAGATTCAAGAATACTCACTTTATAATTTTTTCCTTTAACTTTATACGGAAAGTCTAATTTTCTATATAATACATATTTCTCTTGTTCAATTAGTACTGTATCTGAAAAGGATAAAACACATTCTGATTCTAATTTAGTTACAAAGACTTCTTTAGCATAGAATCTTTCTACATTATCTGGTTCTATTTGTTTTTCTAAAACTACCTTTCTTTCTAGAAGTATATCGTTAAGATTGGAAGAAAAAATATTACGAACCGAAAAGTACATTATAACACTACCTATCAAAAAGAAAATAACAGTTGCTGATATAAAAGTTAAACTAGATTTTGTTATTAGCTTCATCCTAATTAGTAATAAATTTATATCCTATACCGTATACATTTTTTATGTATTCAGTACATCCTAATTTCGATAATTTCTTTTTTAGGTTTTTAATATGAGTATAGACCAAGTCATCTGAAAATCCATAATCATCATATCCAGAAGACATAAATTCTCCTAAAATCGTTTTACTTAAAACTCTGTTTTGGTTAGATGCAAAATATAGGAGTAAACTAAACTCTTTTGAGGTTAAATCTGCAACTTTATCATGAACCACCACCTTCATCTCTTCTGGATAAATAGATAATTCATTAATAACTATTTTTTTACTCTCTTCTACATTCAGTCTTCTGATTAAAGATTTAATTCTAGCATTCAATTCAGCGAAGAAGAAGGGTTTGGTTAAATAATCGTCTGCACCAAGTTCTAGGGCGTCTATCTTCTTGTTCAGGGTATCTTTTGCGGAAACTATAATCACTCCTGTTTCTTGATTTTTGTTTTTCAGTTCTTTTATTAAAACCAAACCATCTCCATCTGGCAACCCTAAATCTAGCAAAGCAGCATGAAAATGGTTGTTTTTAATCTCTTTTAATGCAGATTGTATAGTGGATGTGTGGGTACATGTAAAATGATTATCTTGTAAAAAATGAATAGTAGAAAGCGCTAATTCCACTTCATCCTCTACAATTAATATGTGTTTTTTATTATCCATTTCTTAACATATTCATTCCTATAGAAAATATAATCAAAAGGAAACAAAGTCCGAAATACAATAGATTCTTTTGAAACTTTTGTTTTTCTAACTCTAGGTTTTTGGCATAAACTAATCCTAAATGACCAAATATTATTGCAAATATCATGAGTATAGCATGCTCCACCGCCCAAAATCTGGCAGAGAAATAAGTATTTGCATTCTCCTGATTAATTAAATTTTCCAAATTATTGATATGTATAGCATATAATATTAAACCTAAGATTAACTCCAAGTACAGTAATACTACCGCGAAAATTGGAACACTCAAATCTAGTAATTTAGAGAACCGTAGTTGTGATAAAACTCCTAATAAGGATCGAATAACTACAAAAAACGCAACTAGAATTAGCAGAATACTAAAAAATATATGTGGTATAAGAATAGCCGAATACATTTTGCAAAAATAAAAAAGTAAATGACTGATGCACTATAAATCAATTCACTCTACCATAAAACCTTGGTGTGGATTTAGTCTTTTTCTTAAATCATTTACAAATTCCTCTTGAACTATCATAAAAGCATGTGCTGTAAAATCAGTTAACTTTTCTGTTCCAAATTCTAAGACTTCTATATTTTCTATTAGAGCATAATCCTGAAGATGAACAAGATGGTGCTGGGCAGTTTTTAGAGCTCCTTCACCACTAAATTTCCAGACCATTTTTACTTTCATTTTTTCTAATTAATCTAAGTTTAGAACGATAAAATTGTCTTTTTGATAATATCAATACAATCCATTAACTGATCTTCTGTTATCACTAATGGCGGAGCAAAACGAATGATATCTCCATGAGTTGGTTTTGCTAGCAATCCATTATCTCTTAATTTTAAACACACATCCCAAGCCTCCTTGCCATTTTTAGGTTTGATAACGATAGCATTTAAGAGTCCCTTTCCTCTGACCAATGTTATCATATCCGAATCAATTTTCTCTAATTCTCTTCTAAAAATTTTTCCTAATCGTTCTGAATTTTCAGCCAGATGTTCATTTTTAACAACCTCTAGTGCAGCTATAGCTACTTTATTTGCTAATGGATTACCTCCATACGTTGATCCATGTTCACCTGGCTTAATACACATCATAATATTATCATCAGCTAAAACAGCTGATACTGGAAAGACTCCACCAGATAACGCTTTACCAAGAATCAAAATATCAGGCCTGGCGTCCTCGTAATCGGTTGCTAACATTTTACCAGTTCTAGCAATACCAGTCTGAACTTCATCAGCTATAAATAAAACATTGTATTTAGTACATAATTTTCTAACACCAGAAAGATAACCTTCTGATGGCACAATGACTCCTGCCTCACCTTGGATTGGTTCAACCATAAAAGCAGCAACATTAGGGTCTTTTAATTCATTTTCTAATGCCTCTAAATCATCATATGGAATTAAATCATATCCAGGCATGTAGGGACCAAAACCCTCATAAGAGGTAGGGTCATCTGAAGAGGAAATAGCTGCTAATGTTCTTCCCCAAAAATTACCTTTAGCAAAAATAATTCGTGCTTTATTATTAGAGATTCCTTTTTTAATATATCCCCATTTTCTAGCAAGTTTATTAGCTGTTTCACCACCCTCAACACCAGTATTCATTGGAAGAACTTTATCATATCCAAAAAACTCAGTAATATATTTCTCATACTCACCCAAAGTATCATTATGAAAGGCTCTTGAAGTTAAGGTTAAAACACTTGATTGCTTATTTAATTCTCCAATTATTTTTGGATGACAATGCCCCTGATTGACAGCAGAGTATGCAGATAAAAAATCATAGTATTTTTTTCCTGTAACATCCCAGACAAACACACCCTTTCCTTTAGATAAAACGACAGGTAGAGGATGATAATTATGGGCACCATATTTATCTTCTAATTTAATATAATGTTCAGATGTTTTCATTTCGTCATTTTTATGAATTGCAAATATAATAGAATTAATTAGTAAATATCTACTTTTGTAAAATGGGAAAACGAAATAGAAGGAAACCAATCTTTTTAGAAAATATAGAAATCATTGACACTGCTAGTAAAGGAAAATCTTTAGCCAAACACGAAGGAAGAGTGATATTTGTAGAAGAGGGAGTGCCAGGGGATATTTGCGACATTGTGGTTTTTAAAAGAAGAAAGAAATTTTGGGAAGCAAGAATTGAAAAAATTCATACTTATTCCGAAAGAAGAACAGATCCCCAATGCGAACACTTTGGAACTTGTGGTGGTTGCAAATGGCAAAACATGAATTACGAATCCCAGTTGGTCTTTAAACAAAAGGAAGTACTTAATAATCTGAAACGAATTGGAAGAATATCATTACCTCCACATTCTGAAATTTTAGGAAGCGAAAAACAGTATTTCTACAGAAACAAAATGGAATTTACCTTCTCTAACAAAAGATGGTTAACTAATGAAGAAGTACAATCACACGTAGATATTCCAAATAAAGATGCGCTTGGATTTCATGTACCAGGAATGTTTGATAAAATCATTAACCTAAACAATTGTCACCTACAAAAAGAACCTTCTAACGATATTCGTTTGTCTGTAAAACAATTTGCAGACAAAAATGGGCTTACTTATTTTGACATTAGAAATCAGCGAGGATTACTAAGAAATTTAATGATTAAAATTTCCTCTACTAATGATGTAATGGTACTTGTTCAGTTTTACGAGAAAGATGAAAAAAATATTCAACTTTTAATGTCACACTTAAAAACATCTTTCCCAGAAATTACTTCTTTACTTTATATTATCAACCAAAAACCAAATAATACGATGTACGATCAAGAAGTAGTTTGCTTTAATGGAAAAGATCATATCATAGAAGAAATGGATGGACTCTATTTTAAGATTGGTGCAAAGTCCTTTTTTCAAACCAATAGCGAACAAGCAAAAGTATTGTACCGTAAAACAAAAGAACTTGCAAATATTACTTCTGATGATTTAGTTTATGACCTTTACACAGGGACAGGAACTATTGCGCAATATTTGGCTACATCTGCCAAAAAAGTCATTGGAATTGACTCTGTTGAAGAGGGAATAAAAGCGGCTTATGAAAATGCAGAACGTAACAAGATTGACAACTGCAGTTTCTTTACCGGAGATATGAAAGAAATTTTTACAGATGAGTTTATTGCAAAAAATGGAATACCTGATGTAATTATTACCGACCCTCCAAGAGATGGAATGCACAAAAAGGTAGTAGAACAAATCCTGAAAATTGGGGCAAAACGAATTGTATATGTAAGTTGTAATTCTGCTACCCAAGCTCGTGACTTATCTTTAATGGACGATTTGTATAAAGTAACACATATCCAGCCAGTAGATATGTTTCCTCAAACTCATCATGTAGAGAATATTGTAATATTAGAATTAAAATAGTAAATTTAGCAAAAATAAAAATTTCATAAATATGAAAAAAAACACCATTATTACAGCTGCAGCAGTTGTATTATTTTTAGCGGGAATATCTCACCTTATCAGAATATTTTACGGTTGGGATATTGTAATTGATAAATGGGACATACCAACATGGGTGAGCTTTATAGGATCTGGAATACCTATATTTTTATCTTATAAACTATTAAAAATAAGAGAGTAGATGAAAGGATTTTGGGAAAAATTGAAAAAATTATATGATACAAACCCTACTCTGTTTGGGATATTATTGTTTGTAGATTTAACTATTCTGTATTTTTTATTTCAATACTTAATTTCATAGATGATTTTAAAGATACATCGAGACAATCCAAACAATAGAGAGATAAAACAAGTTGTCGAATGTTTAAAAGATGGAGGAGTAATTGTATATCCAACTGATACAGTTTACGGAATTGGTTGTGATATTTTCAATAAAAAAGCAGTGGAAAGAGTAGCTAAAATCAAAGGGATAAATATTAAAAAAAATAACTTCTCTTTTATATGTTCAGATTTAAGTCACATATCTAATTTTACAAAACAAATACACACTCCTACTTATAAATTGATGAAAAGAAACCTACCTGGCCCTTTTACTTTTATTTTAAATGCAAATAACAATATACCAAAACTTTTTAAGACAAATAAGAAGACTATAGGCATTCGTGTTCCGAATCATAACATTCCAATAGAAATAGTATCTCAATTAGGAAATCCAATCATTACAAGCTCTGTAAAAGATGATGACAAAATATTAGAACATAGTACTGATCCGTCATTAATATATGAAAAGCTAAAATACATTGTTGATATTGTAATTGATGGAGGGTATGTAGGAACGGAGGCATCTACAATTGTAGATTGTACAAAATCTGAGTTTGAAATAATACGAGAAGGGAAAGGAAATCTAATTTTTTAAAATTGTTTTAACCTCTTATTTTTAAACATAAAAGGTAGTAAATCAGAAACAGAGTTTACAATTAAAACAGAATCATCTGGGTGATGCAATAAAATTCTAATACTTTCTTCTTGTTTGACTTCATATTCTGCAATTGCTTGCCTACAAGCACCACAAGGTGAAACCACATCTTCAATCTCAAATTTCTTAGAAACAGCAGAAACAGCTATTGTTTTTACCTTGACATCTGGGTATTTTGATCCCGCATAAAAAATAGCGACCCTTTCTGCACATAATCCTGATGGATAAGCTACATTTTCTTGGTTATTACCTGATATAATTTCTCCATTCTCTAACAAAATGGAAGCTCCTACCGAGAAACCTGAATATGGAGCATAAGCAAGATTTAATGACTTAATTGCTGAATTTATTAAATCCTGATCTTTCTTTTCTAGAGAATTTAAATTAGATCTGTAAAAGATTGTTGTAAGTTTATTTTCTATCATAACTTATAACTAATTGAAGTTCCTAAGATAAAGAAATGTTCTGGATGTGAAGTGTTTAACTGTTGTTGAATTCTGTAAAACAAATTAGCATCTATTTTCTTAAAAATTGGATGAGAGAAACCAATCGAATATCTCAATTTTTCAAATTCTTCATTAAAGTTTAAGAAATATTCAAACTGAACAAATGGCTCGAATGGTGTTTTCCGCACATTATAAGATATCTCAAATTTCTGACGAAATAATCTATTAAAATCAGTATTAGACCCTTCTATTTGAATCCTATCTCTAATCTCAATTTTATATCTTTTATAATTATATACAGAAGAAAAATCAAAATAATACCTATACTTATATTCTGAAGAAAAGTCAAAATTATATTCATCTGAAAAGCGATAACCAAGTCCTAGTTTTATATCTGTTTTTTTTATTTTATGAGAAAGTTTTACATCTGTAAATACTTTTGATAAAATAGAAGTATTCTCTCTGAACCTCACTCCTTCTTTGATTGAAATATTAGTTCTTTTATAAATCTTTTTAGTAAGTCTAAAACTTGTCCAATTCTGGAAGTCATTTTGCTGAGATGAAGCAGGAAAAGAAAAAATTAATAATAGAATTATACTATTTCGAATCGTCCTCATAATAGAAAATCCTGATGTTTGCAGTGTCTTTTAAAAAATCAATTCTTCTGATTTCTATTCTTATGATATCTAAACCTGTACGACTACATAAATCTGCTATTAACTCCTCCCGTCTTTCAGGAACAATTAATTCAATCTTCTCGTAAGTAATATTCTTTCTGGTTTCATGTTTTAACAACCATATTTTTTCCAATCCAAATGTTATAATTACAATCAAAAAATTACCCAACAATAACTCTGCATGACTGATCTTCTTATTAGCTAAAGCATTTAATACAGAAACTCCAATAACTAAGAAAAGATAGGTCATTTCTTTAATAGGTATAGGGTCAGTTCGATATCGGATAATACCAAAGATTGCGAATAAACCTAATGCAAATCCTAATTCTAATTTTACATTATCTAGTAATATACACAGAATAAATACCGTTAAACTAATAAGGAAATAAGTAAACAAGTAATCTTTATTTTTAGTTGCGGGATAATATAAATATCTAATAATAATTGTAATTATAAAGAGATTAAAGATTGCTTTTACAAGTAATTTCCAAAAATCTTCAGGATCCCAAAGAGGAGCTCCAAATATTGTAAAGTCTGAAAATAAAATTGTTAATAGTTCCATTATGCTTGTTTTAATTTATTTATAAATAATAATTTTTCTTTAAATCTATTACCTTTCAAATTAGGATTTAGTGATAAAGTTGAGATGCAATACTTACTTAAACGCATGGGCAATATACTCATTTCTTTTACAATTCTCATAAAATCAGAGGATCTACTCATTCTTTCTTGTTTTACTTCTGCTATTATAATATTCTTTAAATCTCCACTTTTCTTCTTGTTCTTAAAGGTCAAGTTTATATCCATAGTCATTCTCTCTTGTTGAGTTTTATGTACAAATGTAATTCTACTAAAATTAATCCATTGTCTGGCTCCTAAATCAATAGGGAATCCTATTGTTTTTTCTATATAATCTTGTTGTTTTTCTGTAAGCGACTCTGGAATCTCTTTTACCTTAGTTCTTTTTTTAATTGTTTTTCCCTTATTATTTTTAAGTTTTATTTCTAAAAATGTTAGATTACTTCCTACATACTCTCTAAATCTGATTTTATTTCTATTTACTCTCTGATTATGATGATCTAGATAAAACTTTCTATCTTCTGTATCATAATACAAAGACTTATAATGATGCACTCTTTCTCCATCAATTTCTAATACTCTATAATACTCTCCCATTCGGGAAAGGATTTTTGGCAGGTGTTTTATACTAAAAGCAAATTTAGTATCTGTTCTACTCATTAGTTTTACATCATCCATTTCGGATAATGTAATAGATTCAAAACTTGTATTTAGAGAAGTGCTAAGATTCACTAGTTTTCAATTATATATTCTTCTAGACTGATGGAGCTATTGTTTTCAGATATACTTACATGATTAAAAACTGGATGATCGTATGTAATATCATTAACTACAACACTATCTACATAAGTGTAAATGATATAATCTCCTTTTCTTAAATATTGAAACTTGAAATTTCCATTCCAATCTGTTTCTGTTTTATCATCAAATAAATCATCTTCATTATTAGAATAGATGATAAAAATATCCTTTCCGGATTTAGGATAATAAGTTGTGTCATTAGATGAGGTTTGCGCATTATATGA
This sequence comes from Flavobacteriales bacterium, assembly GCA_002697625.1. Taxonomy (GTDB): domain Bacteria; phylum Bacteroidota; class Bacteroidia; order Flavobacteriales; family BACL11. Next base: position 7,577 of record NZWX01000017.1, on the reverse strand, counting down.
AATAGTAAAATAAGTTACCTTACCATTTATTTCTGAACTACCTCCTTCTCCCGCTGGTTTTTCACAAGAATAAAAACAAAGAGTCATTACTGTTAAAAATATTATATTTCTCATAATTATTGTTTTATAAATTTGACAACAGATTTGCCTGATTTCACAAAATATATCCCACTCTTCCAATCAGCAATATTTATTGAATTAACATTCTCTGACTTAAAAACACTCTCCCCAATTATATTAAATACTTCTAATGTTGTTGCAGAAGTTCCTAAGATATAAATTCTATTATTTGATGGATTTGGATAAACTCTCATTTCTGAAAGTATTGTAAAATTATTATCCGATGCTACAGTATTATTACTTAAATTTTGAGAATGAAGTTGATTAACAAAAGGACCATAACCATTTGGAACTCTTGCATATGCAATATCGGAATTCATATTTACAAAATGTACAGCATCGATAACAACACCACTAGGGTCGGACAGATAAACTTCTTCTTGATCTGCTGAAAGTCTATAAGTTGTATGTAATCCACTTTGTGATGTTCCAGCAGTATCACACCAAATAATTAAGTAATCATTTGGTTGAATTGAAACATTTGGAAAAGACCATTTTGTAAGATCATTTTCATTATCAGAAAGATAAAAACCATTTAAATTAATTGTGTTATTTCCCCCATTATATAATTCTACCCAATCATCAAACTCCCCACTTTGATCAGAAACAGACGAAAAATTTGCAGCCATGATCTCATTAATCACCAGACCACTAACTACAGGTATCTGATGAAATTCTTTCTCAGCTCTTTCTGGAGAAAAAATACCCGCGTTATTGTTTTCTGAATAAATATAATACTGAACATCACGGGCATCTACATCAATAGTAGATCCATAAACACCATCACCAGCAATACCATCACCATGGTTTCCGTCATCATACATTTGTACCTTCTGAAATTTTTCTGAAAACTTAAACCTATAACCTAAATATACATAATTTGCGTCCGTAATCTGAGCTGTAATATTAATAGTAGTGTGAGGTAAAACATTAGTAGGGTTTGACGAAATATTAGAAATTATAGGTGGTTGAAAAGAAAACTCATTAAGTGATGCTAAAAAAGAAACTCTTGAGTCCATTAATTCAGATATACCCACTACAGGATTAGATCCTACAGATGAATTAAGATTATCTGTAAACTGGACATAACTATAAAATGTATTTGGATCTGAACTTACATAAGAAGAAATGATAGATTGTAAATTTGAAGCTATATTAATATAAGAATTATTTGTAAATTTCTCATTCATAATTGTTCGCATGTGAGCTACATACATTTTTCTATAGCGTTCATTAGCAAATATTTGAGAAGTTAATTTATTTTTAGGATCATTAAATTTATGAAAAATATCCAAATCTTGTAAATCACTAACAGATACTGGTGAAGACAATCCATTAGTAAATGATCCAAATGACATATTCATATCCCATAATATAGGTGAGAATCTCCCATTATTGTCCTTAAATAAATAAAAATTATGTGGGATTGAATTAATAGGACCGTCTAAACATACTGTTAAATTTTCTAAGGCCATCATCCATAATGTCCGGTCAATATCCATGACATTTTCAATACTTGTAAAATGATTGTTAAATGTATCCAAAAAATTACCTAATTTCCACCAATCATTTGAAGACTGCATTTCATACGCTCTTTGATAGCAATTTGTATCATTATAATATTCTAAAATCCCTAATTGTCCACCACATCCACTTATTGAAAACCCTGTATTTTCCACCTTAAAAAAAGGTCCTTTTCTCTCATAAAAATTTTCATTGGTAAAATCATCATCAATAGACTGAACACAAGTATATAATCCCATTAGATTGCCATTAATATATACATTAGCGTATGTTGCTTTTGGAGCGGGCATATATTCTCTAGCTATTTGATAAGATAATACCTCCCTTACAAAACTAGGGTCCCGAAAACCATTAGATAACTTTAAAACATTATATCCATCAATAGATTGTCCGTTATTAATATAATCTAGTTTTATATTTAGAGGGTTCTTTGTATTATTTACATTATAAGAACTATTTCCTTTATACTTTATACCAACATCCTGATCGGCAATTCCATCTATTAAAATTGAATCAGCTATTAACCTTTGGCCAGTATTGTTAGAATAATATTGATCTAGTGTATCATCCCAATTTGGTTCATTAAAAAAGATTTCAATAGTTCGAACTCCTAAATCAAATACATCTTGAGAAAAAGATGAAAAAGAATAGAATAAAATAAAAAAAGAAAGAGTGATTCTGTTCATTGTAAATTTTGTGTAAAGTTAAACATTTAAAAGAAACTTATTCTATAATAACTTTCTGATTTAAAATGCCTTGATTAGAACTGAAAACCAACTGATAAATTCCAGAAGAAAGAAATGATAAATCAAGAGTTAATTGAGGTTCAGAAATAAGTATTTCAGAATACATCAAACTTCCTAACATATTATATACTGAAACATCCGTAAGGTCACATTCTTTATTAAAAATTTGTATTTTACCGTCACTAGGATTTGGAAACAAATCAATGTTGACATCTATCATTGAATTTAGAGAACTAACGATTGACGATATCTTAGAGACTCCTGTACTAGTAACTACCCAAACATTATCTTCAGAATCAATTGATAGTCCTCTAACATTTGGTCCAACTAACCCATCTGAAACATGAAAATCTTCCCATTGATTTCCATCCCAAAAAGCTATTCCTCCTTCTGCCAAATAACCAACATATATAGCAGCCCATATTCTTCCATACGAATCCATTGCAATATCCACTACTGGATTTAAAGTGTCAGGTGGAGGCATTATATACATCCTAGTGTGATGAGTAAAAGATGTATTAGATGCATTCAAAACAGATATTCCACTTCCGGTACCTATCCACTTATTATCCTGGTTATCAATTAGTAATGCAGTTACATTTTGTGAAAGCAATCCGTTTGAAGTATCATATACAGTAAATGAAGTCCCATCAAAATGCGTAACACCTCCAAGAGGAGAAGCAAACCACTTATCACCATTTGAGTCAAAAGCTGTAGCATTTACTCCACTCCAATGTAAATCAGGAGAAGAATAAGACATCCAGGATGAACCATCAAAATGAGAAACTCCTTGATTAGTACCAATCCAAATATCGTCAGGAGAGTTATCTTTGACATCTATACTCCGAACTTGATTACTAGCTAAACCATTAGTAGAGTTATAAGTTGTAAATACTGGTTCATTCCATGTGTTAATACCATAGTCAGAACCAATCCAGATAGAATTAAGCGTGCTATTAATCTGTTTAATATTATTTGAAACCATATCAGGATAGTTAGCTATATCAAAATTAGTCCAATCAGATGTGGATGGATCATACTTTTGAAAACCAACACTTGTTCCAAACCATATATTATCATCTACATCGACATTAACACATTCTACAAAATTATCCATAAGACCATCTGCAGTAGTATAGTTCGTAATTGTCTGAGCATTAATATTAAACAAGAAAAGAAGAGAAATTAACAAAGAAAAAAGTTTCATTTATATTTGATTTTAATTAGTTTAATTGTTGTATTAATATCACCCTTCAAATTTACAAAATAAAGTCCGTTACCCCAAGAAGAAGTGTTAATAGGTTTTTCTGAATTATTTGACTCTATAATAATTCTACCAAAAATATCCATTACATAAAATCCTTCTTCAGAAAGTACATTTAATTTATCTGAAAATGGATTAGGAAAACACACATTAGATGACATGAGAATATCTTCACTTACACTAGTGGTATTATTTTGGTTAAATGTTGGAGTCATCATTGTAAAAGACCCTGTTCCATTTGGGTATCTAGCATAAGAAATATCATCTAATTGTGGAGGAAAAGTTACAGAATCAATAATAGAACTATCGGAATTAGACAGTATAAGTTGTTCTCCAAGATTAGAAAGTTTAAAATTTGCATGTTCGCCACCTTGATGTCCATCTTCATCAGCCCAAATAATAAAATATGAATTTGGAGGAATAATATGATTAGGTAAATCCCATTTGTGAAGATTAGTAACAGTATCAGTTATAAACAAATTATTTGTAGAAATTGGAGAATTTGTAGTATTAAATAGCTCAATCCAATCTTCATACTTACCACTATTATCTGTAACTACACTCACATTATTAGACATAATTTCATTAATTACTAAATCTCCAGAATTAATACTAAAATGATGTGAATAATACTCATAAGCAGCTCTTTCAGGAGAAAAGACTCCCGCACTATCATTATCAGCATAAAAATAATAATCAATTGAATTAGAACAATTACTTATTTTACATCCATAAACTCCATCTCCTGAGGCACCATCATTATGCATTCCATCATCAAACATTTCTTTATGACTAAAAATTTTATTTTTACCAAAACGATAAGAGACTCTTACATAAGTAGCATCAGAAACCTCAGCAGTTATCCAAAGATCAACTCCCAAACTTGTATTTTGAGAAGATGAAGTGTTACTAATAGAAGGCTCTCCAGAATATCCATAATAAGAACTTAAATAAATAGAACGAGCGTCCATTAATTGTTTAATTCCTGGGCAAATAGATGAAACTAATGAAACTTGATTAGTGAGATTAGTATTAAAATCTGAATATGAATAAAACTTATTGGTGTCATTTTGCACAGCTTGATCAATTAGGTTTTGTAAGTATTGTCCCCTAACAAAATAATCCTGATTAACAAAATTATCTTCCATGATGGTTCTAATATGTGCCAAATACATTTTCCTATTCCTTTCAGAAGTAAATAAATTTCTTAATAAAGGTCTTGGAGATACAGATATAAAATTGTGGTGTATTAATGGATCCATCTCCTGGGCTTGTATAATATCAAATCCATTAAAATACAATTGAGAAGCATCTGTTAATCTAAACCCCCCAAAAGACATATTGAGATCCCATATAATAGGATTAAATTGTCTTGTTATATCTTTATACAAATAATAATTCTGACCATATCCTATATAGGAATCAAAATTGATAAGAGAATAGTTAATCGCATGCATCCAAAGGGTCCTATCTACATTCAGAACTTCTTCTATACTATCAGTAAAATTATTTAAAGTATCTATCAAATTATATAAATCCGTCCATCCATTATCAGATTTCATACTATAATACGGCTCATAATTTGTACTATCTGTTCCATGTGTATTGCTCAAGTTAGCGTTTTCTGCTCCTATTTGAATATTTAAGTTCTCAGGATTACATTTTATAAAAGTATTATACTTATTATCAAACTGATCTATCAAAAAGGATTTGTTAACCGCTTCTACATTAGTATAAAGTCCCCATAATGTGTCGTTAATAAATACATTTGTAAAATTTGCTTGTGATGCTGGCATATACTTTCGGGCAATTTCATAACTTAAAACCTCTCTAATAAAAGATGGGTCCTGAATGACATTAGAGAGTTTAATTTTATCTATTCCTTGATGATCTTGATCATCAATAATATAATCTAGTTTGATATTAAACGGATTTTTAATTCTGTTTACACTTACCGAACTAAATCCTTTATATCTAACCCCAACACTATCGTAAGACAATCCATCAATAATAATATCAGCTAGAATTCGTTCATTATCTCCTGCTACATAAAAACTATCTAAAAGACTATCCCAATCAGAATCATAAAAATAAATCCTAACTTCTCTTATGGTATCGACAGTATAAAAATGAGATTGAGAAAAAGTATGAATATAAAATACTGTGGAAAAAAGAAAGATCAGAAAACTCTTAAACATTCTTAATGTATATAAGAAATTTGTTTAGTCAACAGTCTTTCATTAACATTATTAATTTCTAACAAATATATTCCAACAGGCAAATTTCTGAAATCTAATTGATGAAAAAACTTTCCAAAATTACTTTTTAACTCTTCACTTAAAACCTCTTGACCAAATGTATTATACATTTTTAAAATTAAATTATCATAATTATTAGACTGAAAATTAATAGTAACATCAAAAGTTGTTGGATTGGGGTAAATCATAATTTCATTAGAAATTTTATTATCAATAGATACAAGATCAAAACATGAAGTCGTAGACGTATTATTCATATAGGGTTCTAATGCAACTATTCCAGGATAATCACATTCATACCTGAAAGCTTTTGGTGATTGAGCATTATATGGGCCCCAAACAATATTTTCGTTAATGTCTACCTCATACATTAAACCAGACCCACCTTGTCCTCCAGAAGCATTAACAAAAATATTTCCATTAGACATTCTATCAGAAGCAGACTGACCAGGTGCTGAGTATTGACAATTATATCTAGTAGTAAATGAAGCGGGACCAAATGGTTGTCCTGGACTTCTTAGATAAGTATATCCTGTAGCAGGATCTAATGGAGTTTCTATTCCATCAATTGTTGATTGACCACTACCATTTCCACTATTATTAAAAATTTGTAAGTATCCACCATTCGGTCTTCCGTCATTTATAATCCATCTAACGTCATGTACTGCAGATGGAATAACTTGAGAGCCGGACATTCCATAATTAGAAGGATTTCCCCATCTATATAATATATCTCCTCCCATTCCAGAATTACCTCCAGAATGACCCGCAGCTTCTGTTGATGAAGTACTATGATCAATAATATATATCTCTGAAGCAAAACGGGAAGAGAAAGCAATTTGATCTAATTCCTCATTATAATTAACTCCATTTACATGAAACCAATCTCCATTATTTCCACCAGGACCACCTCCACCGCCACCTGATATCATGTTAATATCTATTAACTCTGGATGGTCAGAAATATTAGAAACATAATTGGGTTTGTTTGGATCAGTATCTTGACATAAATGATCCCAAATATGCCATTCCCAAACTATATTTGCTCCACCATTTCCATTAGGAGCTATTTCTACGAAATGCGTAGGCCACTTTCCAGAACCCGAAATGTTACCAGTGAACCCAGCATTTATTAAATCTGATTGTGTTTTAACTTCCCAAGCTGTCAGTAAAACATTATCTCCTACTAAAGTTAAATCATGATGACTCAAGTGATCTGAATTAGAATAAATATAGTCCCAAACTATAGAACCATCTGGAGAGATTTCTTGCACTCTTCCTCCTTCTGCAGCTCCTCCTAAAATATTATTGTTATATTTTGTTCCTCTTATTAAGTTTCCATTCTTTTTAAGCAATACAGTATAGTTACACTCAGTATTTAAATTCCAAGTATGAGCTATATTTTGATTTTCATCAATTAAATAAGTGGTGTTTGATCCCTGAGCATTATATAATGCAAATCCATTAAAATTTTGTCCATTTAGAAAAAAAACGGTATTAATTAAAATTAATGATAATAAAATTTTCTTCATTTGATTTTTTTTCGAAGCAAAGATACAACTAAATATTAATTATTTTTTGCAATTTTTTTTTAGATTTTCCCCAAAATATATCCATTTCAGATAGTGTCATTTCAGATAATATTAACCCTTCTTTATCAATTAA
>NZWX01000016.1 GCA_002697625.1 Flavobacteriales bacterium | reverse complement strand
TATTTAAATTACAACAATAATGTATAATTTATTTAAAAAATAGTTATACAAATTAATGAATATAATAAAAACTTAATGTAAATAATTAAAATTCTATAATTTAGATTTAAGCCTTTCAACAATCTGAAATACAGCGGGACATATATCTAAATTCTTGTTGGTCAGTTCTAACAACTGATATTGTTTAATCCTATCAGTATGAGGATATCCTCTACAGGCTTTAGGCCTTACGTCATAAATAGAACAATAGTTATCCTCTCCTAAGAAAGTACACGGAACAGATTGTAATACATAATCATTATCTTCATCAATTTTCAAATATATATCAACAAACTCAGAAGGTTTTATTCTTAAATACTTTGCAATCCTACTAATATCTTTATCGGTAAAGAGAGGCCCTGTCGTAGTACAACAATTTGCACATTTAAGACAATCAGTACACTCAAACACTTCTAGGTGTATGGGATGGATTATTTTATCTAAAAGTTTTGGCTTTACTTTTTTTAGACGATTAAAAAACTTTTTGTTTTCCTTTTGCTTTATCTTAACCTGCTCTTTATGATGAGTCAGATCCATTATACGGTTCTTCCTGGGTATATTTTAAGAGCAGATTCTAAACAATTAATTGCTTTCTGTAATGAATCCTTATTTAGAACATATGCTATTCTAACTTGATTGATCCCCGTTTTTGGAGTAGAGTAAAATCCAGTTGCAGGAGCAACCATAACAGTCTCTCCATTTAAATCAAAATCTTCTAACAACCATTGTGAAAATTTCTCTGCATCATCTACAGGAAGCTGAGCGATTGCATAAAAAGCACCTTTTGGTTTTGGGCAAATTACCCCTTCAATTTTATTCAATCCTTCAATTAATAAATCTCTTCGACTTACATATTCCTTAATAACTTCTTCAAAATACGAATGAGGAGTACATAAAGCAGCTTCTCCCGCAATCTGTCCGAAAGTGGGAGGAGATAATCTTGCTTGCGCAAACTTTAAAGCAGTAGACATTACGTCCTTATTTTTACTAACAATACATCCAATTCTAATTCCACACATGCTGTATCTTTTAGAAGTAGAATCTATTACAATCGCATTATTCTCCAAACCTTTAAAATTTAATACAGAATAATGTTCATTTCCATCATAAGAGAATTCTCTATATACTTCATCTGCAAAAAGGAATAAATCATATTTAATTACTATATCACTAAGTGTTTGTAATTCTTCTTTAGAATATAAATATCCTGTAGGATTACCTGGATTACAGATTAAAATCGCCTTGGTTCTTGGAGTTATTAATTTTTCAAACTCTTCAATTGCAGGAAGTGCAAAACCATTATTAATAGAAGTACTAATTGGTTTAACCTTTACTCCCGCAGAAATAGAGAATCCGTTATAATTTGCATAAAAAGGTTCAGGGATTATTATCTCATCACCAGCATCTAAACAGGAATTAAGAGCAAATAAAAGAGCTTCAGAACCTCCTGTTGTTATCATTAAATCTTCATAAGAAACATCTATACCTAAATCCTGATAATAATGAGCCAAACCTTTTCTATAACTTTCTAAACCTGCAGAATGAGAATATTCCACAACTTTATTAGAAAAATTATGAATTGCATTTAAAGCAACTTCTGGAGTTTCAATATCTGGCTGACCAATATTTAAATGATAAACTTTTTTTCCTGCTTTTTTAGCTTCTTCTGCATATGGTACCAACTTCCTAATTGGAGACTCTGGCATTAAATTTCCTTTATTTGAGATATTTGGCATAACTTAAATTTATAAAAAAACACCCTCATAAATGAGAGTGCTTATGTTAAAAATATATTTCTATTTTTACTTCTTTTCTAATGGAGAACCTGTTGTTTTCTTTTCAGGCACTCCAGTTTCCTTCGCTGGAGCTAACACCTCTCCTTTTATAGTTAAAATAACTGGTTTTTTGTCAGCAGTATTTGTTGTTAAAGTAATAGTTTTGGTAAATTTACCAATTCTATTTGTAGCATATTTTACTTTTATCGTTCCCGACTCTCCCGGAGCCCACTCAGAAGACCCATCTTCTTTTTTGTAATTTGGAACTGTACAACCACAACTACCCTTTGCAGCTTTTATAACCAATGGTTGATCTCCATTATTTGTAAATTTATACTCTCTATTTCCGTCTGAATTATGTTCAATAACTCCATAATCAATAACTTTAGATTCAAAATCTATAGTTTGCGCACCTGCAAATCCGAATGAAATAATCATTGATAGAGATAAAATTAGTTTTTTCATTACTTTACTTTTTGTTGTTTTTAATTAGTTAATTTTCAGTTTGTGAACGGCAAATTTAATAAAATATTATTCCACAACAAATGTAATTAGTATTTCTATTAAAAAAACAATTTTTTGTAAGTTTGTACTCTTTTAAAATTAAAGATAAATGAGTATCCCAAAAACTTACAATCCCCTCGTAACAGAAGATAAATGGTACACACATTGGATGGAGAAGAAGTATTTTAATTCTACACCTGATAAAAGAGAGGCTTATACTATTGTTATTCCTCCGCCAAATGTTACAGGAGTATTACACATGGGACATATGCTAAATAACACTTTACAAGATGTAATGATAAGGCGTGCTCGCATGATGGGATATAACGCTTGTTGGGTACCAGGGACTGACCATGCATCAATTGCAACAGAAGCTAAGGTGGCGCAAAAACTTTCTTCAGAGGGTATAAAAAAATCGGACTTAACTAGAAAGGAGTTTCTTTCCCATGCCTTTGAATGGAAAGAAAAACATGGAGATATTATTCTTAATCAATTAAGAAAATTAGGAGCTTCTTGTGATTGGGATAGAACAAAATTTACTATGGATAACGATATGAGTGAGTCCGTTATTCAAGTATTTGTAGATTTATACAATAAAGGACTTATTTATAGAGGTGTAAGAATGGTTAATTGGGATCCTGATGCACAAACTGCTTTATCTGATGAAGAGGTAATACACAAAGAAGTTAATTCAAAATTGTATCATATTTCCTACAATATTGAAGGGTCAGAAGAAAAATTAACTATTGCTACTACCAGGCCGGAAACAATTCTTGGTGATTCTGCTATTTGTGTAAATCCTAATGATGAACGATATACACACTTAAAAGGTAAAAAAGCAATTATTCCTTTAGTAAATAGAATAATTCCTATCATCTTTGATGAGTATGTAGATATGGAATTTGGTACGGGAGCTCTTAAAATTACTCCTGCTCATGATATTAACGATTATCAATTAGGAGACAAGCATAATTTACAAACTATTGATATATTAAATGACGATGGCACTTTAAGTAAAGAAGCCACCTTATATATTGGTAAAGATAGATTTGAAGTTAGAAAACAGATTGCAATGGATTTAGAAAAAGATGGATGTTTGGTAAAAACAGAAGATTATCAAAATAAAGTTGGTTTTTCTGAAAGAACAGATGCTGTAATTGAGCCAAAACTTTCTATGCAATGGTTCTGTAAAATGGGAGAGTTTTCTAAACCTGCTTTAGCACATGTAATGAATGATGATATTCAATTTCATCCCGCAAAGTTTAAAAACACTTACCGACACTGGATGGAAAATATCAAAGATTGGTGTGTTTCTCGTCAGCTTTGGTGGGGACAACAAATTCCTGCTTTTTATTATGAAGGAAATAAATTTGTAGTTGCAAAAACAAAAGAGGAAGCTCTATCTTTAATACAGAAAGAAAATTCAAACATTACTATTTCTGATTTAAGACAGGATGAAGATGTATTAGACACATGGTTCTCATCTTGGTTATGGCCAATTTCAGTTTTTGATGGAATAAGAAATCCTGACAATAAAGAAATTAACTACTACTATCCTACTAATGATTTGGTAACTGCTCCTGAGATTTTATTCTTTTGGGTGGCTCGTATGATCATGGCTGGATATGAATATAAAGGTGACCTACCTTTCAAAAATGTATATCTGACAGGAATTGTAAGAGACAAACAAGGTAGAAAAATGAGTAAATCTCTAGGAAACTCACCAGACCCTATCAAGTTAATGGAAAAATATGGAGCCGATGGTGTAAGAGTTGGAATGCTATTATGTTCCCCTGCAGGAAATGATTTACCTTTTGATGAAGGATTATGTGAACAAGGAAGAAATTTCTCCAATAAAATTTGGAATGCATTTAGACTTATTAAAGGATGGGAAGTGGAAGACATTTCACAGCCAGAAGCGGCAAAACAAGCAATTATTTGGTTTGAAAATAAGATAAATAAAAGCATTGTAGAAATTGATAATTCCTATTCTAAATACAGAATATCAGAAGCTCTGATGAGTACCTACAAACTAGTTTGGGATGATTTTTGCTCTTGGTATCTAGAGATTATAAAACCTAACTATGGAAGTCCGATTGATACTGTTACTTACAATAAAACAATAGGACAGATAGAGAAAATCCTAAAGTTACTCCATCCTTTTATGCCCTTCTTATCAGAAGAAGTTTGGCATTTAATTGATAATAGAGAAAATGATATAATTGTTGCAGATTGGCCAAAAGCAGAAAAAGTAAAAGAAATTATTTTAGATGATTTTGATATTGTTTCAGAGGTTGTTTCTTCTATCAGGAACTTCAGAAAACAAAAACAGGTTTCAAATAAAGAACAAATCTCATTATTAGTAAAAGAAAATGAAAAGTTGTGTAGAAATATGGACCCTATTATTTGTAAGCTAGGAAATCTAAATTCAATAGAATATATAAATAAAAAAGAAAATGGTGCATACTCCTTTATGGTGGGGTCTAACGAGTATTTTATTCCCTTATCAGAATCTGTTGATATAGATGCGGAATTAGACAAACTACAAAAAGAACTAGATTACACAGAAGGTTTTTTGAAAATAGTAAAAGGAAAATTATCAAATGAAAAATTTATACAAAATGCTCCACAACAGCTTGTTAATAACGAAAAAAACAAGCTTGCAGATGCGGAGTCAAAAATCAAGATTTTAGCAGAAAAGATTTCTTCTTTATCTGATGATTAAAAAAATTATATTTCTACTTTTTCCAACAGTTCTGTCTGCCACAAATCCTCTACCAAAAGATCGGATGTCAGGAAATTTTGATTTAGGAATGAATTTTACAAAAAATTCAGAAAGTACATTTCAATTCAACAATCTTTTTCTTATTAAGTATCATAAAGGAAAATCTTATATAAGTTTTAAAAACAACATCTCATTAATAAACAAAAGTGGAGAAGAGGAAATATTAAATAAAGGATTACAAGATTTTAAATATGGAATAAACTCTAAGAAATTATATCTAAATCTTACTCTAAATCATATGTATGATATTAGCAGATCTATAAAAAATAGATACGGAAGCGGTTTAGGAGTTTCCTACAATTATACTGATGAAGACAATAAAAAATTAGGAATTGGTGTATCTGCTATTAGAGAGTTAGAAATAAATATTTTAGAGGAGACAAAACTTCAAAATAGAATAAGTACCAATCTAGATTTCATGCTAAAACCCAATAAAAACATCAGTATAGTTACTAGTAATCTATACCAACCAAATATAGAAGAAATAGGTGACTTTAGATGGAAAATAAGTATATCCTTTAGGCTAGTATTAAACTCCCATTTCCTATTAAGTCTAAACAATACCTACAACTACGATAGTAGACCAGAGGAAGGAGTTACTAATTCAGATTTTCAGATGATCAATAGTGTTTCTTACACCTTTTAAACTATCTACTTTACAAATAGCTTCTTCTGCACTGTGCCGTCTTCATATATATAAACTAATGGGGTGTTAGATGAACGAATAACTTCTCTACCTAGTGCATCTACAATTTTCAATAGTCTTGAATGTAATATTTTTAATTACCACATCTGAGTTTTTATCTTTTTTCCCCCATCACACTTTTTTGTTGTAGAACAACTTCCAAAAAGAAACAGAGAAACTATAAAAAGGAAAATTAGTTTTTTCATATTACTTTTTTATAAATTGTTTAGTTACAATTCCGTCTTTTAAGTCCAAACTTACAAAATAAAGTCCAGATTTTAAAGATCCTACATTAATAACCAAATTATTTAGCCCTATATTGATATTTTCTGTATTACTTTTTACAACTCTTCCTACTTCATTGTAAATAGTATATTTTACTTTTTCTGAATTAATAGATGAAAACTCTACATTAATTTTTTCGGAAGCTGGATTAGGGTAAATATTTAACTCTGTTCTAATCAAATCATTTGTAGACAGAACATCATCTATTGAGTTAATAGTAGTTTGAAAAACACCTCTACCATAAGTAGCAACAGTAAATCTTCCATCTGAATGTCTGTAATCAATTTGTTCTATAATAACGTTTCCTATTTCATCTTTTCCTATCATCTCCCATATAGTATTTTGTCCGTCCAGATTATCTGTAGCAAACAAACCAACAGAAGTACCTACTACATAAAGAGTGGAATTTCCAAAATCAAGTATTTGTGCTGTTCTACAAGAAGGGCCATTACCGGAACCACTTGGATTTTCTTCTAAATTTCCTGCAACCTTTTCCCAGTTAGCTCCAGCGTCTTCTGAATAAAACAAACTATAAGTACTATAGTTGGAAAATACAACCATTATTATATCTGGATTATTAGGATGAATTGCAATAGCTGCACAATGAACACCAGTTCCTGTTGGTATATTTGTAATTGGCAGATGGGCGGGGTCTCCTGTATTTGCACCATCTACCCTATGTATGTATTTACTATCTGTACCATAATACAATATATTTGGAGGGTTTACTGAAGTAGATATACAGGTAATATCCATAGATGAACTAAAAGCTCCATCCGTATAAGTACTCCATCCAATATTGTTTCGGTTATGGTCATCATTATAAGGAACAGAAGATAAATTATCATTTCTCCATAATTTGTTTCCAGCCGCCATATAACACAAATTATCGTCATTTTCATCCATAGTAAACGGGTTTATAAACTGATAAGTCGTAGAATCAGCAGAAAGAGGATCTAATCTGTTAAATGCTAATCTATTGGCCTGAGTATCTAACTTCATTTTGTAAGCTACACCTCTTTGTATGGTAAGGTAGAAATCTTCTTCATTATCAGCAATACCAGAATAAGCTCCATCTCCATTAAATGGCATAGACCAATGGTCTGTAGGATTTCCAGAAAATGTAACAAAGTTCCCATTATCTTGAAATCCACCATGTAACACCTCTGAATCTGCATTCTTACTTGTAGTAGCAGTATATAATTGAGTAGTAAGATATCCATTATTTAAGGAAGTCCATTCTACTGTATCTTTAAAACAATCTTCTGTACGGAAAATACCACCATCTGTAGCAGAAAGCATTACATTATGGTCAGAAGGTAAAAAGAGTACATCATGTTGATCGGGGTGATGATTTGGATATACTCCCCAATTTCCATCTCCTTCATAAGAACCTATTAGATAACCACCACAAATTATAGTATTATTTGATGTAGTAAATCCATCTGTAGAACGCCAAAGATTTGTACCACCAATATAAATAGTATTTTGGTCAGAAGGATGAACTGATATCATTAAGTTGTATGAGCTCTGTGAATTAAAATTATCAAAAGTAGTAGGCTGATTTGAGGGTATATTTGAAGATAAATCTGTCCATTGAGCACCAGTTCCACTTCCATCTCCACTTAAGTAATTATATTTCCATAGTGAAGTCCAAGTACTACCTCCAAAAAATACATCCGTAAACTGACCAAAACCAGTAGTAGATGCTGCCAAACAATACACTTCATCTTCATTATTAGGGTTTATAGCAAGTGCAATTCTGTCATAAACTCCAGGAAAATTTCCATCAATAATTTTTGTCCAGGTTTCACCATCAGGAGAACGCCAGACACCTTTGTCTACACAATTAGAACTAATAGCAGCATAAACCACCCCACTAGAAGTAATTTCCACAGAAGTATATTGGTAGTAGTTGGTGTTGTTTCCTCCAAGTTTTTTGTTCCAAGTCATACCACCATCACTACTTTTATATATATCTCCATGTACAGCAGCATATACCACATCCATACTATCGTTTGACGGATCGGTAACTATATTCCATACAAAATCAAAATCAGAATCA
Organism: Flavobacteriales bacterium; assembly: GCA_002697625.1. GTDB lineage: Bacteria > Bacteroidota > Bacteroidia > Flavobacteriales > BACL11. Next base: position 41,397 of record NZWX01000016.1, on the reverse strand, counting down.
TCCGCCTGAGGAGTATTAGATGTAGTGACTGGTAAAGAATCCCAACTCAAACCTCCATCTGTACTTTTATAAATACCATTTCCTAAGAAGGATACATCACCAAGCCATCCACCTCTATTTTCACCACTACCAAAATACCACGTATCTTCTTTACCTATACGAGTATCTTGTGCTACACAAGTTACATTATGAAGTTGACCTGGGTCTGTTGTAAGATTCCATGATTGTCCTCCATCTGTAGAACGAAACATACCTCCAGAAGTACCTCCTGCGAGTATGATGTTTTCATCTAGCACATCAAACGAAATAGCTCTGGTACGCCCTCCTACATTATAAGGTCCTCTATGAATCCAATCCGATTTGGATAATTTAGTAGAAACGGGAAGAGTTTTAGCAAACATCATTTCCTTTCTTCTCATGTCTTTAGGTATCTTACCTGTTACTGGATCCTTAAACCTTATTTGTTCCCATACTATTCTTTCGGCAGGATTATCAGAAGGATACACTACCTTTTTAGTCGAATTATGAGGTTCATATTTTGAGGTGTTGTCATTAGAACAAGAAGCAAATAAAATAACTGTAAACAGATAAAGTAAAGTTTTTTTCATTAGTATGTATTTTTAGTGGGCTAAAAATAATAAATTTAAGGGATGATATAATGGAATAGTCAACAAAAAACTAATTTTACAATAATATTCTTGTTTAGATATTTTATATGAAATCCCTTCTTTCAATATAAGGATTTTTTGTCTAATAATTATTAAAATCTTAAAAGTAAATAAGTAATTATTATCTTTGCATACCATAAATTAAAAATCTGAGTGGAACAGGTAAAAAGATATATTCCCAAAAATAAGGTAAGAATAGTAACAGCTGCTAGTTTGTTTGATGGACATGACGCTGCTATTAATATTATGAGACGTATTATACAAGCAACTGGATGTGAAGTAATTCATCTAGGTCATGATAGGTCGGTAGAAGAAGTAGTAAATTGTGCTATAGAAGAAGATGCAAATGCTATTGCTATGACTTCCTATCAAGGAGGACATATAGAGTATTTAAAATATATGTACGACCTACTACATGAAAAAAATTCAGGACAAATAAAAATATTTGCAGGAGGAGGTGGTACTATTTTACCAGATGAGATAAAAGAATTAGAAGATTATGGAATAACAAAAATATACCACCCAGATGATGGTAGAAAGATGGGGTTACAAGGTATGATCAACGACCTGATAGAAAAATCAGACTTTATACTTGGGGAAAAACTAAAAGGAGGAATCAATGAAATAGAAAGAAAGGAAGTAAATGCTATTTCACGAATGATTTCAGCTGCAGAAAACTGCCCAGAAAAACACGCTAGTAGCCTATCGGAGATACAAAAATTAGCAACAAAATCTAAAACTCCAGTACTTGGAATAACAGGAACAGGAGGATCTGGAAAATCTTCATTAGTAGATGAATTGGTAAGAAGATTTTTAATAGATTTTCCTAAAAAAGATATTGCTATTATATCTGTTGACCCGTCCAAAAGAAAAACTGGAGGAGCTCTTCTTGGTGACAGGATAAGAATGAATGCTATAAAATCAGATAAAGTATATATGCGTTCCTTAGCTACTCGCCAGGCAAATTTAGCCTTATCAGCTCACGTAAATGATGCTCTAGACATATTAAAAGTAGCAAATTATGATTTAATAATCTTAGAAACTTCTGGTATTGGACAGTCTGATACAGAAATTTTAGAACATTCAGATATATCTATGTATGTAATGACTCCAGAATATGGAGCTGCTACTCAACTCGAAAAGATTGATATGTTAGATTTTGCAGATTTAATTGCAATAAATAAATTTGATAAAAAAGGAAGTTTAGACGCTTTAAGAGATGTACAAAAACAATACCAAAGAAATAACCAACGCTTTGATGAAAAAGTAGAAAATATGCCAGTTTATGGTACTATTGCGTCACAATTTAACGACCCAGGAGCTAATTCGCTTTATAAAGCTATAATGGATACTTTCTCCAAAAAAGAGTTGGGAGATTTCAACTCAAAGTTTGAAATAACTGATGAAATGAGTGAAAAAATCTTTGTAATACCTCCAAACAGAAGTAGATATCTTTCAGAAATTTCAGAAAATAACAAATCTTATGACAAATGGGTAACCAAACAAAAAACAATTGCTCAAAAATTATATGCACTACAAAAATCCTTAGATATACTTTCAGATTCTTCTGATGAAGTTCTGAAACAGATAAAAAAGGAGTATGAGAGTTTGTTGTTAGACCTAGACCCAAAAAACAAAATATTAATAGATAATTGGGAAGAGGTACAAAAAAAATACAAAGAAAAAGTATTTAAATTTAAAGTAAGAAACAAAGAGTTGTCCATACAAACACACAGCAAGTCCTTATCACAAACAGAGATACCTAAAATATCCCTACCAAAATATGAAGCTTGGGGAGATATATTAAAATGGCAATTACAAGAAAATGTTCCTGGAGAATTTCCATTTACTGCAGGATTATTTCCTTTTAGAAGAGAAGGAGAAGATCCAACAAGAATGTTTGCAGGAGAAGGCGGTCCTGAAAGGACTAATAAACGTTTTCATCTTGTAAGTTTAGGAATGTCTGCTAAAAGACTTTCTACAGCTTTTGATTCGGTCACTTTATATGGAAACGACCCAGGAAATAGACCTGATATTTATGGTAAAATTGGAAATGCTGGAGTTTCTATTTGTTGTTTAGATGACCTTAAGAAACTCTATTCAGGTTTTGAACTAGCTAATCCAATGACATCGGTAAGTATGACGATAAATGGTCCTGCTCCTATGTTATTAGCATACTTTATGAATGCAGCTATTGATCAGGAGTGTGAAAAGTATATAAAAGAAAAAGAATTAGGAAAAGAAATAGAACAGAAAATAGTTGAAATCTACAAAAAGAAAGGAGTAAAAAGACCTCAGTACCAAGGAGAGTTACCGGAAGGAAATAACGGATTAGGCCTCTTTTTATTAGGAGTTACTGGAGATGAAGTTTTACCAACTGAAGTTTATAAAAAAATTAAACAAGAAACCTTAACTAAAGTAAGAGGAACAGTTCAAGCAGATATCTTAAAGGAAGACCAAGCGCAAAACACTTGTATTTTCTCAACTGAGTTCGCTCTAAGAATGATGGGAGATGTACAAGAGTATTTTATAGAAAACGGCGTAAGAAATTTCTACTCTGTTTCGATTTCAGGATATCATATTGCTGAAGCAGGAGCCAACCCTATTTCGCAATTGGCATTTACCCTAGCTAATGGATTCACTTATGTGGAATATTATCTAAGTAGAGGAATGGACATCAATGAATTTGGACCTAACCTTTCATTCTTCTTTAGTAATGGGGTTGATCCAGAATATGCAGTTATCGGTAGAGTTGCTAGAAGATTATGGGCAAAAGCCATGAAGAATAAATATGGAGCGAACAAAAGAGCTCAGATGTTAAAATATCATATTCAAACTTCAGGAAGATCACTTCACGCTCAGGAAATTGATTTTAACGACATTCGTACTACTTTACAAGCACTTTATGCTATTTACGACAACTGTAACTCTTTACATACCAATGCTTATGATGAGGCAATAACTACTCCTACTGAAGATTCTGTAAGAAGAGCTATGGCTATACAATTAATTATTAACAAAGAATTAGGGTTAGCTAGAAATGAAAACCCAATTCAAGGAGCGTTTATTATAGAAGAACTTACAGACTTAGTTGAAGAAGCAGTACTAACGGAATTTGACAGAATTACGGAAAGAGGTGGTGTACTTGGCGCTATGGAAACAATGTATCAAAGAAGTAAAATACAAGAGGAAAGTATGCATTATGAACACTTAAAACATACTGGAGAATACCCTATTATTGGAGTCAACACATTTTTAAATAAAGAAGGCTCTCCTACTATTATTCCAAAGGAGGTAATTAGAGCTACCGAAGAAGAAAAGAAATATCAAATTTCTACGCGGGAAAAGTTACATAAAGGAAATAAAGAAAAATCTGAAGAATTGCTAAAAAAGGTACAAGCGGCGGCTGTACACAATAAAAATATATTTAACCTACTAATGGACGCTGCTAAAGTATGTTCTTTAGGTGAAATTACAAATGCACTATTTGAGGTAGGAGGTCAGTACAGAAGAAATATGTAAGATATTATGCTAAGCATAATAATTTATTTTTCAATGATTTTCTTTGTAAAAAAAAACATGAAAAATATTTTTTACTTATTAGGTATTACATTCTTTATTCAATCCTGCGCTCCTGGTATATCTCAATATCAAAATGCTGAAATACTTGGTCCTGGAAATTCTGCACATACACTTTCATTAGAACTTGAAAATGATGACGCAAGTTTTGGAACAGCACTTGGTGATCCACTAGATGTTAATCTTTCATACAGATACCAAATAGGAGTTACTGAAAAAAGTGATTTTGGATTTGGAGCTGGACTAACTCTTCAAGGTTTTATAGGCATAGGTATTAATTCTAAATACCAATTAATACAAGATAAACTATCATTAAATATCCCAATTGTATTAAAAGGTGTTGGAGGAACAAGAATTGAAACTAATCCTACTTTATTGTATACATATAACCCCGACAAAAATATTAAAAATACAATATGTATTCAATATATAGCTTTTTATGACAATTTGGAAGAAGAAAACAATAATTTTATGGTTACAGCACCAACTAGCGCAATTTATTTAGCTCATAATTGGGTGATTAAAAGTAATTACGTTAATTTATTTCCAGAATTGGGATTAGTAATTCAAAATGACGGATACGCTCCATTTTATAATTTAAAGATAGGTTTAGGTGCTACCATAAATAGAAAAAGAAAAGAATCAAGAAAATAAAAGAATTCAAAATAATTTTATTAGGAAATTATTCCAGACACTGATATTGCCAAGTAACTCTCCATTTATGACAGCCGTCTCTACCCCATCCTACACAATCCTTTTTAGGTGTCTCAAAACGTTTTGCAGAAGTATATCCCCATGCTCGACAAGTATTATTTGCTTTCACTTGTGATTCTTCCCATGATGATATAGTCACCTTTTCAAAAAGATGATATTCATATGTCATTTCTACAATTGCATCTGATTTACTCCCTCCAACTAAATCTAAGTCCTTAGTAACATGACAACTACTAAAAAATATTATAGAAATAAAGGGTAATAATATTTTTTTCATAGATTTAGTAGTGTGATATTTTTATTAAGAAAACTAAAAGACTCACAAACTTCTTTTAGTCCCTCTAATCCTTTTTCAAAATCTTGACCTAAAACTTTATCCATAAATAATGTCATAAAACTCATAAAAAATGGCATTTCGCCTTTCATTCCCCAAGTGACCTTTGTAGTTTCATTTAATTGTTCAAATTTCCAATAGCCATATGCAGGAGGTATCCCATCAAATAACAATACTGTATTTAAAGAATCTGCAAAACTTTCCTCAATTATTTCTAAAGAACCTTCTCCCTCCTCATTTATCCATGACATTTTTGAATTTATCCGAGAGTCTGATCCAGAATATTCTATTACCATAGTAGTATCTTTCTCCCACCACGTTGTCCAATTAGGCCAGGTTTGTAAATTCGAAACTTTGCCATATACTAAATGAGAAGGAACACTTATTTCAATACTTCTTTCAACATTATATTTAGAAGAAATAAATAAATTAAAGGTTGTAAATGCTATTATGGTAATTAATGTCCATTTCAAAATTTGCTTACCAGCGTTCATTTTGTTGAGTTTTTTAATTATTAGACTGCAATTTACAAAATTACCTTAAATTTGGGGTCTACAAAATAACAAACCTAAAATCATGATACAGAAAACAGGAATTTTATTACTTATTAGTACAGTTGCCTTTTCACAAGACAAAGGTCAATTCGAAACTTATTCTAATCCATTTTATGAAACAATTGTTACAGAAAGCAATCAATATGATAAAGGAGAAAAAGAGGAGTATAAATCCTTTAAGATGAATTTTGATGGAAAAAAAATTCCGCAAAGTTTAGAGGAATTTACAATTATAGAATTTACAGATCCTATATCACAAGGAAATACCGGAACATGTTGGTGCTTTTCTACTACTTCCTTCTACGAAAGCGAAATTAAAAGAATAACAGGAAAAAATATCAACCTTTCTGAATTATACCCTGTTTATTTCGAATATATCGAAAAAGCAAGAGGATATGTACATTCTAGAGGAAAAACATATTTAGGTGAAGGGTCTGAAACAAATGCAGTACAAAGAATGATGGAAATGTATGGAATAGTTCCTAATGAAGTATATGAAGGAAAACCATCTGAACAACCATTTTATAATCATGAAAAAATGTTTAAAGAAATCGATACATATCTGAAGAGTTGTAAAAAGACAAACTATTGGAATGAGGATGCAATTTTATCTAATATAAAATCTATTCTTAATCATTATATGGGAACCCCTCCTACAAAATTTAGATATAATGGAAGAACCTATACTCCAAAAGGTTTCATGAGATATGTTACTAGATTAAACCCTAATCATTATGTAGATTTTATGAGTTTGTTAGAAAAACCTTATTGGAGTCAGCAAGAGTATAAAGTTCCTGATAATTGGTGGAGATCAGACGCGTATTACAATGTACCTTTAGATGAATTTATGAATATTATAAAAACATCAATACAAAATGGATATTCTATGTCAATTGGTGGGGATGTTTCAGAATCAGGATATTCTTCTACACATGATGTAGCTATGGTACCATCTTATGATATTCCTTCAGAATTTATTGATGAGCACGCTCGTCAATTTCGATTTTCAAACGGAACAACAACAGATGATCATGCTATTCATTTAATAGGCTACAAAATAGATGATAATGGAGAGTGGTGGTTTTTAATAAAAGATAGTGGAAGCGGAAGTAGAAATGGAAATTTTCCTGGATACTACTTTTATCATGAAGACTATGTAAAACTTAAAATGATGACCTTCACGATTCATAAAGATGCCGTAAAAGAAACACTTAAAAAAACAAACAAATAGTGAGAAAACAATTCTGCTTTTTTAGTTTACTATAAATAAAAAAATGATAAAAAAAATACTCTTTCTAATACTCATTCCTATATTTTGTTGCTCTCAGAATATTGATGAAATATTTTCTAATAGAGGAGAAGTGTATTTTTCTTTTGAATATGAAAACAAATCACAATTAAATCATATTTCTGATATTATTTCTATTGATCACAAAACAAATTCTGAACTAGCATTTGCTTATGCAAATAAAAAAGAGTTTGAAAAATTTTTAAAATTGAATATAAATTACAACATCATAGAAAAAAAAGTTCTGAATTTTAAAAATGGAAATAAATCTTCTTGGAATTACTACCCTACTTATCAACAATATGTAAATATGATGACTGCATTTTCAGATTCATTTCCTGATATATGCAAATTACATCATCTAGGCACTTTAAATTCAGGAAGAGAAATATTAATTGTTCAAATTTCAAATAATGTTGGTAAGAAAGAAAATGAACCCTCATTTTTATACACCTCTTCTATGCATGGAGATGAATTAGCTGGTTATATTCTTAGTTTAAGATTAATTGACTATATTTTAAATGGATATGGAAATAATGCTAGATTAACTTCTTTGGTAAATAATATAGATATTTGGATAAACCCTCTTGCAAATCCAGATGGAGCATATTACGGAGGAAATCAAAATGTATGGTCTGCTGTGAGATATAATGCAAATTGGGTAGATTTAAATAGAAACTATCCAGATCCAGAAGATGGACCACATCCTGATGGAAATCCATATCAAGAAGAGACAAATATTTTTTTAGGACTTACCGATTCTATAAACTTTAATATGGCTGCAAACATGCATGGAGGTGTGGAAGTATGTAATTATCCATGGGATACTTGGAGCAATCTTACAGCCGATCACGTTTGGTGGCAATACGTTTCTACAGAATATGCTGACAGTTGTCAAGCAAATAGCGGAAGTGGGTATTTTGATTACTTAAATGATGGAGTCACAAATGGATGGGATTGGTATGAAGTCGATGGAGGAAGACAAGACTACATGAATTACTTCAAGTATTGTAGGGAATTTACTCTTGAACTATCTAATGACAAAATACCAGATCCGAATGATTTACCAGACTTATGGGATGCAAACTATCCCTCCCTTCTAAATTATATGGAACAATCTTTATTCGGATTAAGAGGAATTGTAACGGACAGTATTACTAGTAACCCTTTAATAGCTAAAGTGGAAGTTAATTGGCATGATACAGATAGTTCTCATGTATATTCTAATCTTCCAATTGGAAATTATCATAGATATTTATATCAAGGTAATTATGAAGTAACATTTAGTAAAAGTGGATACCACTCGAAAAAAATTAATGTTTCTGTATTAAATAATGCAACAACTATAGAAGATATTCAATTAGTTCCATTAAACTATGTAGGAGTTGAAAATAAAAATACAACGCAGCAAAAAAGTATTCATTCCGTAGACATAATAGGTAGAGAGATTCATCCAAGAAATAATAAAATATTATTTAATATATTTGAGAACGAGAAAATAGATAAAAGAATAATTATTGAATAAAATGAAAAAATACTATTGATTTTACTATGTGTGATGGTACTGAAGAAAAAAATAATAACCTTAGAAAAATAAAAAATATATAATGATAATTACAACAACAGACACAATTCCCAACAAAGAAGTAGTAGAAATATTAGGTGTAGCAAGAGGAAGTACAGTGAGAGCAAGAAATATTGGGAGAGATATTTTTGCAGGATTAAAAAACATTGTAGGAGGAGAAATATCAGAATACACTAGACTTCAAGCAGAAAGTAGAGAACAAGCAATACAAAGAATGAAAGATGATGCCAAAAAAATGGGGGCAGACGCAGTTATCAATATAAGAATGACAACTGCAATGATTATGCAGGGAACCGCAGAAATCCTAACTTACGGAACTGCTGTAAAATTAAAATAATGGAATTCTTATCTATTCTTATTTTTATCACTCTCATAGTCTATTTGATTTTTCATCGATTAGAAGAAAAAAGAAAAGAAAATTTTGAAGATAGAGACAATTAATGTTTGATATTGTAATTCTAACCGATAATAGATACATAAACCCATCAGAGACGAATTGGTATATCGACCAAGTCTTATTAGAAGACAGACTACTTAAAACTTCATTAGAAGATAAAGGTCTAAAAGTCTGCAAAAAGGATTGGGCGGATAAAGATTTTGATTGGAATAAAACAAGATTCGCTATTTTCAGAACAACATGGGATTATTTCGAAAGATTTGATGAGTTTTTTACATGGATGGAAAAAACAAAACATAAGACTAATTTTATAAACTCTGCAGAAATAATTAATTGGAATATTGACAAACATTATCTAAAAGATTTAGAAAGAAATGGAATAAATATTGCTCCTACTCTATTTATTGAACAAGGAGACACAATACTATTATCTGAACTATTTGAAAAAACACAATGGAAAGAAGCAGTAATAAAACCTGCTATTTCTGGAGCTGCTAGACACACCTACCGAATAAACCAGGAAAATTGTAAAGAAAAGGAAGATATATTTAAGAAATTGACACTTTCAGAAGGTATGTTGTTTCAGGAATTTTTAACAAATATTATAACAAAAGGAGAGATTTCACTCATAATGATTGGAGGACAATATACTCATGCAGTGAAAAAGATTGCTAAAAAGGGGGATTTCCGAGTACAAGATGATCATGGTGGTATAGTGGAAGAATATCATGCCACAAAAGAAGAGATTGTTTTTGCTAAAAACTGTATTATAAAAAGTCCATTCTCCCCTATTTACGCTAGAGTTGATATTGTTTATGATAATAACAATAAACCTTCATTAAGTGAATTAGAGTTAATTGAACCAGAACTATGGTTTAGAAATTGTAAAGAAAGTGTTATTAAATTATCTGAAGAAATATCAATTATTCATCAGGGTTATATTTAGATATTTTACTTAATACTATGATTTGAGTATAAATCTCTTCATACTCATTATAATCTGAATAAAATTTAATTTCTTGTTCGTCATAATTAATGATGAATTTTCTTTCTGTTTGAGTATAGTAAATGTCTTCACCCTTATCATTTCTTTCATAGAATTCCCAATAAACCTTACTAGGTTCTCCATCTTCAATAATTATAGTGTAATAATCCTCTTGAAAATTAATCATTGTGTTTACCCAGTCCTTAGTTGATAATTCAAACTTATCTGTATATGTATTGTACTTATATATTTCCATGTATCTTGAATTTATAATTCCATTCTCTACCTGTGAGAAGGAATTTAACGTAAGAAATATACTAAATAAAATAAAAATCTTTTTCATAAATATTTTTCTTCAAATATCAAAACCTTATTGAAAAAGGAAAGGTTTACTAAGGAAATTATATTTTTTATAACTGTATTTATTTAACCGACAATAGGAATATGTCAAATTCAATCTCATCAAGAATAGCTTTATCACCAAGATCTTGAAAGAAGTTACCTGATTTATATTTAATATCCCATTTGGTTCTATCAATCTTAAAATTAGCAGTAGCCAGATAAGCATTGCCTTGAATCTTAACATCTGCATTAAAAGTAATTGAATGTGTTTTTCCTTTAATCGTTAAATCTGCAGTAATCTCATACTTAGTTCTTTCAGTTAGTTGAAGATCAGTAATACTAAGTTTAGCGGTCGGAAATTTCTTGACATTAAAAAAATCCTCATTCCTTAAATGCGAATTTAGTTTCTCATTATATTTTTCTGACATATCAAGCGTGTTTATAGTTGCCATATCAATAACAAACTCACCACCCACTAACCTACCATGATCTAAAACTAATTTACCTGATTTAATTTTAATATCTCCATTATGAGACTCTGTCATTTTTGCACCTATCCATTTCACCGTAGAAGCCTCTGTATTAACATTTATATGATCTTGATGAGCAGATGTAAAAGACATTAATAAAATTGCTGTAAATAAAAATAATATTTTTTTCATTTGTTTAATATTTTGTATTTAGATACAAAAATACATATTTTTACATCATAAATATATAAAATGATAAAGATTAAAAAATTTTTATTTCCAGAAACAGAACTAATGGAAAAGGCTCATAAAATCAGATATGAAGTTTTTGTTCTTGGGCAAAATTGTCCTGAAGAACTGGAATGGGAATTTGAAGAAGAGTCAACTCATTTTCTACTTACAATTGATAAGATTCCAAAAGCAACTGCACGACACAGAAAAACAGAAAAAGGGTACAAACTAGAACGTTTTGCTGTTTTAGAGTCAGAAAGAGGTAAAGGATTAGGGCGTAAGATATTAGAATCAATTTTAAATGATCTTTCAGATTATAGGGGATTAATATATATGCATGCACAAGTAGAAGTTATTCCTTTTTACGAAAAACTTGGGTTTATAAAAGAAGGGGTACAATTTGAAGAAGCTGGAATACAACACTACAAAATGAATCTTAATAAAAATTAGGAAACTAACGAGTTCCAATTATATTTATCGTCTATCTTTCCTTTCTGTATTCCTTGCAATTGTTTTTTTAGCATAATAGCAAACGAATCTTTCTGAGATGGTATTGTAATTCTCTCTTCTTTAAATGTAATAGAATTAATGGGGGTTACAGCTACAGCTGTCCCTGTACCAAAAGATTCCTTTAAATTTCCGTTATTATAAGATTGTATGATTTCAGAAACTAAGATTCTTCTCTCTTCAACCACTATTCCATTATCTTTAGCTAATGTAATAACACTATCCCTAGTAATTCCTCCCAAAATACTATCCGACAAAGATGGGGTAATGAGTTTATCCCCAATTCTGAACCAAATATTCATGGTTCCAGATTCCTCAATAAATTTATGATGTTCTGCGTCTGTCCAGATAACTTGCTGAAAACCCTTAGCATTTGCTTGTTTTGTGGGATAAAAAGAAGCGGCATAATTTCCTGCTGCCTTTACAGAACCTACCCCACCTCTAGCTGCTCGAGTGTAATGTTCTTCTATTACAACATTTATTTCTCCTGGATAGTACTTTGTGGTTGGTGAAGTGATGATAATAAACGTAAATTCCTCTGATGATGAAGCTTTTATACACTCTCCGGAAGCAAAAATAAAAGGACGAATATATAAGGAATATCCTTCTTCTTTACTACACCATTGGGAGTCTAAAGATAATAAATTATTTAATCCATTCATGAAAACATCTCTTGGTATTTCAGGAATAGATAAACGAATCGCCGATTTGTTTAATCGCTTAAAATTCTCTTCTTTTCTAAATACTAGGACTTCATCTTTATCATTTTTAAATGCCTTCATACCCTCAAACACAGCTTGTCCGTAATGTAGAATCTGTGTGCCAGGATTCATCTCAATAGGTCCATATGGTCTTATCTCTACCTCTCCCCACTTGCCATATTCATATCTACATATAAGCATATGGTCAGAAAAAACTGTTCCAAATTTTAAGTTTTTAAAGTCTGTTGTTTGTATCCTTGAGTTAGTACATCTTGAAATCTTCATTTATCTTCTCTTTTTAAGGATTTTCATTTTTGCAAAAATACAAAAAAAGAGGGGGAAAACTCCCCCTCATTAATAAAATCTATTTTATAAGAGTTACTTTACAACAACTAGTTGTTGAGTAGATAAAATTAATCCTTTAGAGTTTTTAAACACGATTAAATACTGACCTGAATTTAAGTCAAGTTCTTTTACGATTAAATGACTTCCAACAGATAAATCTAAGATCTCATCTTGTTGCTTTACACCTAATACATTATACACCTCTATAGATATTGTTTCCGATTTATCTAAAGAGACAGGTGTATATAATCTATTATCTGCCGGATTAGGATATATTTCAGAAATATGACATCCATTTACATTTGCCAATTCTGTAGATAAAGTGACCTCAAACTGAATTGTTTCATCAAAATAAAACTGCCCATCCGAGGTTCTAAATACAACTATATATGGGGATTCTCTAACATCAGAAATATCTGGAATCCAAGAAAATTTTCCGTTTATTTCATTTCCATTTCCTGTAGGTGTCACAAGAAAATCAGATAATGTAGTTGTTTGACTAAAAGACTCTCCAAAAGCTTGCAAAGATACTACATCATTTAGATCTGGATCAGAAGCAAGTAAATGGAGTTGATAGTTTTGACCTGGGTTTATTTTAACATATGGATAACCCATTGAATTGGTAGGAACATTATTAATATTAGAAATCATAGGAAATGCATTAGTTGTATCAGGAATAACTACAAACTGCATATCTCTACTCATAGCTCCTACTAAAACTCCATTTCTATACTCCTCAATTGCAAAAGACACCACAAAATTCCCAACCATTTTAGGACTCCATGTTATTTGACCTGTAACTGAGTCCATAGAGAAAATACCTGTAGTATTAGAATACAAAACTGTATCATCTAAACTCTCATATCCCGTTACTAGTCCGGTTCCAGAAAGAGGAACTGATAAATTCCAAACTAAAGAATCTCCATCCGGATCAAATGGAAGAGGATTATACTGCCAAACATTGTTTGCTGGTAAATATATAACTGGAGGAGCTAAATATGTAGGAGATGAATTAGGGTCCGAACTATTAACATTTACATAAGTTATAAATGTCATGTCTTCAGTTAGAGGACTGACCATATTTATAATAGCTCCATTCCTACAGCAATCATCCCATTTTATCATATAGTATCCATCTGTAGGAAATACTATAGAATCTGAAAAATGATAAATCTCTACACCATAAACTAATGACATGGTCGGCATAGAACCTGATACACCAAAATCAATTGAATCACTAAAAAGAAAATTATAACTTCCTGTACTTAAATCCAGTTCATATACATCCACTGTTTGATTAAGGTTCATAGGTATTCCAATTGTGTCTCTATATACATCCAAATTTAATGTATAGTGAATTCCATTTGAGTCCGAACTTAAATAAGTTGCTGATATCTGACCCCCCATTAAATGAGTAGAGTAAGCAGAAACACAAAGGGAAATCGCTAGTAGTAAAGTAAATATCTTCTTCATAATTTTAAAAGGTTATAGTGTAATATTAAATATAGGTGCTGTACAAATCTACGTAATAAACACTTAAATGTTAAGTGATTACACATATTTTTTTCAACATCTATCAATCTAATAATGATAAATTAACTTTTATATTTACTTTTATAAACAAGAAAGAATTAAATTGAAGAAAGAGATAATTATAACAAAGGACGGAGCTCACTCTCTATATATTCCAAAAATAAATGAGACTTATCATTCGGTCCACGGAGCGATTTCAGAATCTATGCATGTATTTATAAAAAATGGATTAAATCATCATACTCAGAAAAATCTTAATATACTTGAAATTGGATTTGGAACAGGATTAAACGCTCTACTTACTTTGATACATTCTAAAAAGAAAAAAATACAATACAACACCTTAGAACCTTTTCCTATTTCAAAAGAAATTTATTCTAAATTAAACTTTTATAATCTTACAAATTACAATAAAGATTCATTTATCTATCTTCACACATCTGATTGGGAGGAAAATATTAAAATATCTAAAAACTTTACTTTACATAAGTTGAAAAGTAAGTTACAAAATTTTAATTTAAAAAAGAAATTTGATATTATATACTTTGATGCATTTGCTCCTGAAAAACAGCCAGAAATGTGGACAAAAGAAGTTTTTGAAAAATGCTATAATCTAATAGGTTCTGAAGGGTTTTTAGTTACTTATTGTGCTAAAGGGGTGGTAAAACGAACATTGCAATCTGTGGGTTTTGAGATAGAAAGTTTAGTAGGACCTCCAGGAAAAAGAGAAATGATTAGAGCTAATAAAACTACTTTTCAAAAATAGAATCTAAAATAAGTTTGAACCCTTTATAAGCAAAAAAGAATATTACAGGAATCAAAAACAAACCCAAGATCAATAGAGTATAATCATCCGCCTTTCTTGCATTATTAAAACCTGCAAATAAACTTATTGCAGATAAAAACACAGACATAGCAAAACCAGATAACCACATTAATCCTTTTATAAGTTTTTCTTTATCCATTGTAATTTTCAACTGCATTTCTTACAGAACCAAATTTTTGCAACAAAGAATTAGCAGTTTCATAATCCACTCCTATTTCGTTCATTATCATCTTTGTTCCCCTATTTACTAATTTATTGTTAGATAGTTGCATATCAACCATCCTGTTTCCTTTCACCTTCCCTAATTGTATCATTACAGAAGTAGAAATCATATTTAAAACTAGTTTCTGAGCCGTACCAGACTTCATGCGCGTACTTCCTGTAACAAATTCAGGACCAACAACAACCTCAATAGGATAATCCGACACAGCTGCAATAGGACTTCCAGTATTACAAACAATACATCCAGTAGATATCCTCTCTTCCTGACATTTTTTAAGAGCACCCACTACATAAGGAGTGGTACCTGATGCAGCAATTCCAACTACCACATCATGTGAATTGATTTTAAACTCTAACAAGTCCTTCCATCCTAAATCAGTATCATCTTCAGCAAATTCTACTGATTTTCTCATAGCAGTATCTCCACCCGCCATTAATCCTACAACCAACCCATAATCCACACCAAAAGTTGGAGGACATTCAGAAGCATCAACAATTCCTAATCTTCCAGATGTACCAGCTCCTATATAAAATAATCGTCCTCCTATTTTCATTTTAGGAACAATTACATTTATTAATTTTTCTATTTGAGAAATCTGTGTTTCTACTGAATGCGCTACTGTTTTATCTTCTCTATTTATATTTTTCAGAAGATTAGCAACAGACATCTGTTCTAAACCATCATAATTAGATTCAGATTCAGTAATTTTTTTCATTTAATACAAGGATGGATATTTTGTTGGATTTACCTCACTCATTAGCCTGTAAACTTTTTCAAACACATCCTCTGCAGAAGGTTTTGTAAAATAATCACCATCCTTACCATATGGAGGTCTATGTTCTTTTGCAGCTAAAGTTTGTGGTTCAGAATCTAGATAATTATACGCATCTTGCTCTTCTACTATTTTTTGTAGAATATATGCTGAAGCTCCACCAGGAACATCTTCATCAATTACTAACAATCTATTTGTTTTCTTTATACTTTCTACAATATCATGAGAAATGTCAAAAGGAACTAAAGTTTGCGTATCGATTACTTCACAAAAAATTCCAGCTGTTTCTAATTTCTCTGCAGCGTCCATTACAATTCTCCAAGTACTTCCATAAGTTACTAAGGTTATATCACTCCCTTCACGTGTGATTTCTACTTTTCCTAAAGGAACTCTGAACTCACCAATATTATTTGGACGCTTCTCTTTCACTCTGTATCCGTTCAAACACTCTATCACCATTGCTGGATCATTAGATTGCATTAAAGTATTATAAAATCCTGCAGCTCTTGTCATATCTCTTGGAACACATAAGTACATACCTCTTGTTCCATTTAACAACATCCCCATAGGAGATCCAGAATGCCAAATCCCTTCTAATCTATGTCCTCTAGTACGAATAATTAAAGGAGTGATTTGTCCTCCATGGGTTCTGTAATATAAAGATGAAATATCATCAACCATTGGCTGAAACCCGTATATAACATAATCCAAATATTGCATTTCAGCAATTGGTTTTAAACCTCTTAATGAAAGTCCAATTCCTTGTCCTATAATAGTTGCTTCTCTAATTCCTGTATCCGCAACTCTTAACTCCCCAAACTTTTCCTGAAGACCTTCACACCCTTGGTTAACACCTCCAATTTTCCCAACATCTTCACCAAAAATCATTGCCTCAGGTATGGTTTCAAACATATAATGGAAGTTATCTCTAATAATTATTCTTCCATCCACCATTTCAGCATCTGTATCATAACTAGGTTTTACCTCTTTAACATTATGAATAGAAGTAGAGGTCTCATTATATAATTTTGTATTATACCTATCAAAACTTTCAGTATTTATTCTATTTATAAAATTACGTAAAATAGCCTTTTCCGGAATATTGTCATGCACTATTCTTCCTAATAGATTTCTTGCTTTACTCATGTAGTCTCTTCTAAATATCCCAAACATTGCTGACTGGTTTAAATCTTTTATCCAACCTGCTATTTCAGGAAGATTTACTTTTGAATCAATAGAATTAAAAATTCCTAACAACTCTTTCCATTCCTCTTTTATAGGTGCTTGGTACTCATTCCAGGCTTCTTTCTTTTGTTTTTTTACTGATTCAACTGACTCTTTATCAATTATATCTAATTCTTCCAAAGTAGCTATCCCACTTTCTATAATCCATTCTTTAAACTTTATATTACAATCATAATCTAGCTCCCATTGTAATCGTTCTTTACTTTTATATCTCTCGTGAGAACCTGATGTGGAATGACCAGTTGGTTGCGTCATCTCTACAACATGGATAATTGATGGAATATGTTTTTCTCTTGCTAATTTCTCAGCTTTTTCATAAGTTGTAATAAGTGCAGGATAGTCCCAAGCTTTTACTTTTACAATATTAAACCCTTCTCCATGTTTGTCTTTTTGGAAACCTTTCAGTACTTCTGACACATCTGATTTAGTCATCTGAACATCATTTGCCACAGAAATACCATAACCATCATCCCAAATAGATATAATTGCGGGAACTTGTAATACTCCAATTGCATTAACCGCTTCCCAAAAATGACCTTCTGCACAAGAAGAATTTCCAATTGTTGCAAAAGCAATCTCAGAACCTCCATTTGTAAACCCCGGTTTATTCTTAGCTAATTCAGGATTCTCTCTATATACTTGTGAAGCTTGAGCTAAACCAACCAATCTAGGAAATTGAGATGCTAAACAAGCCATGTCAGACGTAGAATTCTTTTGATCCATTAAGTTTCTCCAACTTCCATCATCATTTAAAAATCTCGTTCCAAAATGATTCATCATTTGTCTTGAACCTGAAGAAGGTTCTCTTTCTAATTCAGGATCTCCATATAATGCTGCAAACATATGTTTTGGAGAATACTGTCCTAATGCTGTCATTAAGGCTTGATCTCTATAATAACCTGCACGAAAATCTCCATTTCTAAATACCTTTGCTAATGCAATTTGAGCTAATTCTTTCCCATCTCCAAAAATACCAAAACTACCCTTTCCTGATAAAACATCTCTTCTACCTTGAGATCCAGACTCTCTCACTTCAGCAGCTAATCTATAATCTGCCAGAATAGTTTCTTTAAATTTATCTTTAGACATTTTTTGTGGTATTTCTTTTTCTTTTTTAGCCATATTATAATAATTTCAAAAATTTTTGAATGCAAAAATAGTTAATATTAACGATATATTACCATCTTTTTTGTGTTTAGGATTTCAATAAAAAAATAAATCTAAAAAATGAAGGGGATAATTTAAAAATATAATTACTTTTGCGACTCCTTAATAATGAGGAATAACCACAGAGATGGTTTAACCAAAAATTAAAAAAAATGGCAACAAGAATTAGATTACAAAGACACGGTAGAAAAGGGAAACCAGTTTATAACATTGTTATAGCGGACCAGAGATCGCCTAGAGATGGTAAATTTATTGAAAAATTAGGAATTTATAATCCAAATACAAACCCAGCAACAATTAACTTAGATTTTGACAGTACTTTAAACTGGATTATGAAAGGTGCACAACCTTCTGACACAGTTAGAGCTATTCTTTCTTATAAAGGTATTTTAATGAAAAAACATCTATTAGAAGGTGTAAGAAAAGGAGCCTTTTCTGAAGAAGAAGCTGAAAAAAGATTCACTACCTGGATGGAAGGAAAAAATCAGAAAGTTGCGGATAAATCAGCAAATGTATTAAAAGCAAACGAAGAAGCTAAAAAAGCAGCATTAGCAGCTGAAAAAGCTAAAAATGACGCAAGAGTTACGGAATTAGCAGCTAAAAAAGAATTATCCTCTACAAATGAAACAAATACGGAAATAGAGGGGGCACAAGAAAATATAGAAAATGAAATAACAGGAGAAGAAACTACTCAAGAAGATGTTCCTCCACCACCTCCATCTGACGCAGTAGATGACACAACACTAGATGTTACTGAAGAAGAAGTTACGGAAAATGATACAACAGAAGAATCTACTCAAGAAGCTGTGGAAGAGGATCCTGTAACTGAAGAAGAAAAAACAGAGGAAGCTTAAAATAATAATGAAAAAGCAAGATTGCTTTTTATTTGGAACAATTTTTAAACTACATGGATATAAAGGGGATGTTAATATCTACAATGATAATGACATCCCTTTAATTTTAAACGATATTGAGTTTTTCTATATAGAAGAAAACAATGAATTAATCCCCTATTTTTCAGTAAGTGTTCGTCTTAAAAAGAAAAATGTTTTACTAGTAAGATTTGAAGATGTAGATTCAGAAAAAGAAGCTCTTAAAATATTAAAAAAGAAAGTATATCTTCCAAAGTACTTCTTACCAGAAGGAGAGTCACCAAACCAAAATAAGATAATTATAGGATTTAATGTTCTCGATAAATCCTTAGGAAATATTGGAAAAGTAGAATTTGTAAATAATTCTACAGCACAAACTCTAATAATTGTAAAAAATGGTGAAAAAGAATTTTTTATTCCTTTTCACGATCATTTTGTAGGAAATATTGATGTGATTAAGAAAACTTTAGAAGTAAATATCCCTCAGGAATTAATTGATATTAATTAATTTCTTCCTCTATAAAGTTAATTCCGTTTTCTGACAATTCCTTTAAAACAGGAATATAAATATCCTTAGTTGTAGGAATTTTAACCCCTGTACTATTTATTATCCCATTTAATATTAGTTTTACTGCAATTGCTACAGGTAACCCAACGGTTTTTGCCATTGATGTAGATTTTTGGTTTTCTCCAAAAACTAATAAGGATGAGTTCAGTTTTTTATATTTTCCTTTTAAAGTATATTCAAATTGATGTTGCATAACAATCATATCTTTATCTTCAGTGGAAAGAGTCCATTTTTCTTCTAATATTTTTTGAAGAATCTGAGCGGGTGTAGCATTTTCCAATTCTACTTTATTACTTGTAAAAATATCTAACCATTTTACTTTTTGAAACGAATCAGAATCTTCAGTTATACCAAATTCTTTACAAAATCTTTCCTCTAAAGTAAGTTTACCTGAAAATGGAAGATGCAGATTTAAATACTCTCTGTAAGTTAATTCCTCAGAATTTTTAATAATATAAGTATCATCTGTAAGTCCTAATTGAACAAAATAATTCCAGGATTCAGAATATCCCTTTCTTCTTAAAGTTCCTCTAAGTAAAGTAGAAATATTTTTAATTCCATACGATTTTCTGTACGATAATGAGTCTCTATTTGCATAAGCTTCAAAACTTCCTGCATCTAATATATCCATATTTTCTACTCTTTCAAATAGATTATTGTACGGAATAAATTTAATCATCCCTCCTTCTAAATACTGTGCTCCTCCTTGTCCCGCTACCACCACATTTCTAGGGTTCCAAGTAAATTTATAATTCCATGGATTATTATCATAATCAGGATGAACTAATCCTCCACAAAAAGATTTAAAAGAAGTTAGTTCTCCGCCTTTTTCTTTAATTTCATCTATAATTTGCATGGCCGACATATGATCAATTCCAGGATCTAAACCAATTTCGTTTAACAATAAAACTCCAGCCTTTTTAGCGTCCTCATCTAAAGAAGAAACTTCATCAGAAACATAAGATGCAGTTACTAAATTCTTCTTTAATCTAATACAATCTCTTGCTACCATTATATGCATAGAAGCTGGCAACATAGACACAACAATATCTGATTTTAAAATCTCGTCCTCTCTTTGCTTTGTGTCGTTAACATCAAAAAAGATAGCACTTCCTCTTTTGTTATTATTAACAGCATTTTCCGCTAATCTTAATGAGTAATCTGCAATACTTATAAACCAATCATTATCTGATGCATTGTCTAATAAATAATTTATCAAGGTTGTTGCGGATCTTCCTGCTCCTATTACTAATATATTCTTCATTTATTATTATAAAATTAAGTTTTGCTAAAGTATTATTTATTTATTTTGCTAATGATAAAAAAAAGTATTTTATGAGAAAATTTACACATATTTCTATTCTGTTTTGTTTAACAGCTATTATTCTTGGTGCGTTCGGAGCTCATTTATTAAAAGATGTTCTCAATGAAGTTCAGATTACCTCCTTTGAGACAGGGATTAGATATCAAATGTTTCATGGACTCGCAATTTTAATGATATCCTTAAATAAAGGATATTTTACTAACAAATTAAGTAAGGTGTTACAGATTATGTCTATAGGAGTCATTCTATTTTCAGTTTCTATTTACTTATTAAACATACAGGGTTTACTAGGTTTAAAACTAAACATTCTAGGTCCGGTCACACCTCTAGGAGGTATATTTTTGATAGTATCATGGGGAATGCTATTTTTTATTGTTAAAAAGAATAGATTCTCATCTAAATAGATATAGATAAATACATATCTTTGTAAACTCAAAAACCAAAAAGAAAAACATATTATGACCGAAACAGGCAAGAGAGCACAAGGTGCTACCATCTCTGATTTAGGAATAAAAAACGGTACAGCTCACTGGAACTTATCTCCAGAAAAATTATCTAAAATTGCTGTAGATAAAGAACAAGCTACAATTACATCATCAGGTGCAATAAACATAAATACTGGAGAATTCACAGGTAGATCTCCAATGGACAGATTTATTGTAAAAGACTCTATTACAGAAAATTCTGTTTGGTGGGGAGATGTAAATTTATCGTTTGATGAAGATAAATTTGATTTATTGCACAGTAAAATATTAGACTACTTATCAGGCAAGGAACTCTACGTAAGAGATTGCTACGCATGTGCTGACCCAAAATACAGAATGAATATTAGAGTTGTAAACGAATATTCTTGGAGCAATATGTTTGCTTACAATATGTTTTTACGACCAACTGAAGAAGAAATTGAAAATTTCGATCCAGAATGGACAATACTAAATGCTCCTGGATTTATGGCTGATTCAGAAATAGATGGAACTCGACAACATAATTTTGCTATCCTAAACTTCAGTAAGAAAATGATTATTATTGGAGGTACAGGATATACTGGAGAGATTAAGAAGGGAATATTTTCTGCACTTAACTTTATCTTACCTTATCAGAAGAATGTGTTATCAATGCATTGTAGTGCAAATGTTGGAAAAGAGGGAGATACTGCAATTTTCTTTGGACTTTCAGGAACAGGAAAAACTACTCTTTCTGCAGATCCAAATAGAGACTTGATTGGAGATGACGAACATGGTTGGGATGGAGACACTGTATTCAATTTTGAAGGAGGATGCTATGCTAAGTGCATAGATCTTTCTGCAGAAAAAGAACCAGATATTTTTGCAGCGGTTAAAGAGGGGGCTTTGTTAGAAAACATTTCCTTTAAAAAAGGGACAAACCAACCAGATTATGAAGATGGATCTATTACTCAAAATACTAGAGTAAGCTATCCAATACATCATATTGAAAATATTGCAGTACCATCTTTAGCACATAACCCAAAAAATATATTCTTTTTAACTGCAGATGCTTTCGGAGTTTTGCCTCCTGTATCCAAACTTACTAGAGGACAAGCTATGTATCATTTTATATCAGGATATACAGCAAAAGTAGCAGGGACAGAAGCTGGAGTAACAGAACCACAAGCTACTTTTTCAGCTTGTTTTGGAGCTCCTTTTATGCCTTTACATCCAACTAAATATGCAGAAATGTTAGGTGAAAAAATGGATGAAAGTAATGTAAATGTTTGGCTAATAAATACAGGTTGGTCAGGTGGAGAATATGGTGTAGGAAAAAGATTTTCTTTAAAACACACAAGAGCTATGATTTCTTCAATTTTAAGAGGAGATCTAAATAATGAGGAGTATACTACTCATGAAGTATTTGGACTAAATATGCCTAATTCTTGTCCTAATGTTCCTTCTGAAATTTTACATCCTAAAAACACTTGGAAAAATAAAGATGCTTACAACAAGAAAGCGAATAAACTTGCAGATGCATTTAACAAAAACTTTGTTCAGTTTGCGGACAATGCAAATGATGAAATTTTATCCTCTGCGCCCAAAATAGTTGTAATCAGTTAAGGGTAATTTAGATTATATAATAAAGCAAGTATCTACTCACTTTTTTTTATACCTTTGTTTTCATGCAATTATTTTTTACAGAAAATACAAATGATGAATTTACTCTTCCATCTGAGGAAAGTAAACATATTACTAAAGTATTACGAAAAAAAGAAGGAGATAAAATAAATTTTACTGATGGAAAAGGAAATTTTATAATTGCAGAAATTACTATTTCTGACATAAGGAAAACAAGAGTAAAAGTAATTGAAAAAATAGAGAAAGTTAAACAACATAATTATTACTTACACGTTGCAATTGCTCCAACAAAAAATATCGATCGTTTTGAATGGTTTTTAGAAAAATCTTGTGAAATTGGTATTGATGAAATTACACCTATTATTTGTGAGAGATCTGAAAGGAAAATTATAAAAATAGAAAGGTGTAATAGGATTTTACTTTCTGCTATGAAACAATCTTTAAAGTACCATTTACCAAAATTAAATGAAGGAATTTCTTTTCAAGATTTTATAAAAAAAGACTTTAAGGGAAGTAAATATATTGCCCATTGTGAGGAAGGTAAGAAAACTGAACTTAGAAAAGAAAAAAAAGGAAATAGAAAACTTATACTAATAGGTCCTGAAGGTGACTTCTCTTCAACTGAAATTAAGATTGCTTTGCAAAACGAATTCAAATCTATAAAATTAGGAAATAGTAGATTACGAACAGAAACTGCAGGTCTTGTTGCAGTACACACTATTAATATTAAAGGTTAAATCATGATTAGAAAATTATTTATATTATTATTTTTTCTTCCTCTGTCATCAATGGGTCAAAACACCTATCAGTTAGCTGTTCTAAAATACAACGGTGGTGGGGATTGGTACTCAAATCCTACTTCTTTACCAAATTTAATTTCGTTCTGCAACGAAAACATAAACACAAATATTAAAAAAGATATTGCAATTGTAGAAGTAGGAAGTATAGAAGTATTTAACCATCCTTTTATTCATATGACAGGACATGGAAATGTAGTGTTCTCTAGTCAGGAAGCCGAAAATCTAAGAAAATACTTACTTTCTGGAGGTTTTCTTCATATTGATGATAATTATGGAATGGATCCTTTTGTAAGGTCTGAACTTAAAAAAGTATTCCCTAATAATGAGTTGATCGAAATTCCCACAACTCACTCAATCTTTAATCAGAAGTACAGTTTCAACAATGGTTTACCAAAAATACACGAACACGACAAGAAAAACCCACAAGCTTTCGGAATATTTATAGATGGAGTTTTAGTTCTGTTGTATTCTTACGAAACAGATTTAGGAGACGGATGGGAAGACCAAGAAGTTCATAATAACACTGAGGAAACAAGATTAAAAGCTCTTAAAATGGGAGCGAATATTATTCAGTTTGTTTTTAATCGAAAGGATTAATTACATCTCATCAAAATCCACTACAATATTCCCTGAAGCAGGGTGCGATTTACAAGTTAATATAAACCCTTCTGCTACTTCTTCTTCTGACAATGCGTAATTTTCTGTCATAACAACTTTACCTTCCATCACTTTTGCTTTACAGGTACAACAAACTCCTCCCTTACAGGAAAACGGAACATCTGCTCCCTCATTCATTGCAGAGTCTAAAATACTCTCCCCTTTTGAAGGTAATTCATATTCAAATTCATCTCCATCTATAATTATAGTGATATTGCTAATTAGATCCTCTTGTTCTGTCTCTACAAATTCAGAATCATTTTTCTTCGTACTAGCGGTAAATCTTTCAAACTTAATTTTATTCTTATCCACACCTCTTTCTAACAAAAACTCTTCTACAACATCAATCATTTCACCGGGACCACAAATGTAATACCCGTCCGCATTTAAGAATAACTCATTTTCAGAAAGTTTAGAAAGTAAATTTTTATCAATTCTGGAATTAAAACATCCCTCAACTTTTTCTCTGGAATAAGTGTAATGAGATTTGACATTCATATTATTTAGTTCTTGCTGAAACATAGTTGAACTTTGTGTTTTGTTCCCATAAACTAAAGTAAACTTAGAAGAAGTCGATTTTATCATACTCAATATTGGAGTAATACCGCTTCCAGCACAAATACCAATAATATTTTTTTCATTTTCCAAACAGAAAGACCCTTGTGGAGGCATTACATTCAATACATCACCTACTTTAACATCTTGCGTTAAAAAGCTTGACATTATTCCACCTTCTACCCTCTTTACTCCGACAGCAATTTCTTCTGAATTCGGATCACCACATAAGGAATAAGCTCTTCTAACATCATTATTTTCAATACTGGTACAAATAGTAATATATTGTCCTGCAGTAAATTTAAATACTGACTTCATATTTTCAGGAACATCAAAAATAAGTTCAACAGCATCAGTTGTTAGTTGGTTAATTTTACTGATTTTTAAAGGATATAATTTTCTCATTTTATAATATAATTTCTGCAAAAATATCATTTTATAAATAATGAACTTTATTTTATCATAAATATCCGCAAATCTGTAAAGAGATTTTAATAAATTTGCAATAATTAATTCTTAAAAATATGAGTAAAGAAAAGTTTCAAGAAAAAATAGATGCAGAGAAAAAAATTGAACCTAAAGATTGGATGCCTGAAGCCTATAGAAAACATCTAATCCGACAGATTTCTCAACATGCTCATTCAGAGATAATAGGAATGCAGCCTGAAGGAAATTGGATAAGTAGAGCTCCATCCCTAAGAGCTAAAATGATTTTACTTGCTAAAGTTCAAGATGAAGCGGGGCATGGATTATATTTGTATTCTGCTTGTGAAACTTTAGGAATAAGCAGACAAGAGTTAATACAACAACTACATGAAGGAAAAGCTAAATACTCTTCTATATTTAACTACCCAACATTAAGCTGGGCTGATATGGGAGCTGTCGGGTGGCTTGTTGATGGAGCAGCTATTGTAAATCAAGTTTCTTTACAACGAACATCTTATGGACCCTATTCAAGAGGAATGGTAAAAATTTGCAAAGAAGAATCCTTTCATCAAAGACAAGGTTATGAAATAATGTCAGAAATGGCAAATGGAACTCCTGAACAAAAAGAAATGGCTCAAGACGCATTAAACAGGTTTTGGTGGCCTTCTATTATGATGTTTGGCCCTCATGATGGAGACTCTCCTAGAACAGGAAATGCTATGAAGTGGAAAATAAAAAGGCAAACTAATGATGAACTAAGACAAAGTTTTATAGACAAAACTGTTCATCAAGCAGAAATAATAGGATTAACAATACCTGATCCTGACTTAAAATGGAATGAGGAAAGAGGTCATTATGATTTTGGAGAAATGGATTGGGATGAATTTTGGGATGTTGTAAATGGTAATGGACCATGTAACAAACAGAGACTCGACCATCATAAAAAAGCACATGATGATGGAAAATGGGTAAGAAAAGCTGCTAAAGCATATTCAGATAAACAAAAGAACTTAGTAAAAAATTAAAAAAATAAAGGATGGAAGACAGTACAGAAGTATGGGAAGTATTTATACAAAGTAAAAATGGTTTAGCGCACAAGCATGTCGGAAATGTACATGCAACAGATAAAGAACTTGCGCTACAAAATGCAAGAGATTTATATACTAGAAGAAATGAAGGAAGTTGTATTTGGGTAGTAAAATCTAAGTACATTGTTTCGTCAGAATCTGAAGATGGAGAAGCTTTTTTTGATCCGTCTAATGATAAAATGTACAGACACCCTACATTCTACAATATGCCAGATGGAGCAAAACACATATAATAAATGAGTTTATTAGATTATACATTACGAATCGCAGACAGTTCTTTAATTTCCGCACAAAGATTATCTGAATGGTGCTCAAAAGGACCGACACTAGAAGAGGATATTGCAATTTCAAATATATCACTAGATTTATTTGGTCAAGCAAATGGATTTTTAGAATACGTTTCAGAACTAGATGGAAATAAAACTGTAGATGATTTTGCGTTTAAAAGAAATGAAAGAGAGTTTTTTAATTTTAAAATAACAGAACAACCAAATGGTCATTTTGGAGATACTATAGTAAAGTTATTTTTAACTTCAGCATTTAACTTTTTGTTCTATACCAAACTTTCTGGAAGTAAAAATGAAAAACTTTCTGCTCTTGCAGCAAAATCATTGAAAGAAGTAAAATATCACCTAAAACACTCTAGAAGCTGGATGGTTAGACTCGGAGATGGTACTGAAGAAAGCAATAAAAAAATTCAGGAGTCCTTAAATTCTTTATGGCAGTTTACGGGAGAATTTTTTGAAATGGATAAAGTAGATACCGAGATAAGTAAATCTGGTTTAGGAGTAAATAATTTATCTATAAAAGAAGATTGGAACAAAATAATAAACACGACATTATCAGAATCTAAACTAATTAGACCTAAAGATGGATACATGCAAACTGGTAGTAAAAGAGGGATACATACTGAACATTTAGGCCATTTACTTTCTGAAATGCAATATTTACCTAGAGCGTATCCTGATGCTAAATGGTAATACAGATAAAATTTGGGAATTATTAA
Source organism: Flavobacteriales bacterium (assembly GCA_002697625.1). Taxonomy (GTDB): domain Bacteria; phylum Bacteroidota; class Bacteroidia; order Flavobacteriales; family BACL11. The sequence goes on along the minus strand of NZWX01000016.1, from coordinate 13,548 downwards.
ACACTGTTCCAGATCCTGAAATACCTGTAATTTCGGTAGTAGAACTTGGAGTTATCAGAAATATTGAGTTTATTAATGATTCCTATTTAATTTCAATCACCCCTACCTATTCTGGGTGTCCTGCAGTGAAAACATTTCAGGATGATATAAAGACTTGTTTAACAAATAATGGAGTTGATAATTTTGAGTTAAAATTAATTTACTCTCCAGCATGGACAACAGATTGGATGACAGAAAAAACGAAAGAAAAATTACTAAAATACGGGATCTCACCACCTTCTAAAACTGTTATTTGTCCTCAATGTAAATCTACCTCTACTACTACAATTAGTGATTTTGGATCTACTGCTTGCAAATCATTTCATAGCTGTAATGATTGTTTAGAACCGTTCGAACACTTTAAGTGTATCTAAACTCGTATGAATTTATTATTTTAGCGTATTAATCTTATATTTATCTTAAATGAAAATTAGCGTAATAGGTGCGGGAACTATGGGAACCGGAATTGCTCAAATAGCATCTACAAAAGGACATGAAGTTTGTTTGTACGATTCTTTTGAAGGATCTATTGAAAATGCAAAAACTAGTCTAGAGAAAATTTTAAATCGTCTTGTAGAAAAAGAAAGGATTTCATCTGAAGAAAAAGAAAATATCATAAATAGAATTAATTTCTCAGAAAAATTAGAAGACATAAAAGACAGTGGACTAGTAATTGAAGCTATCATTGAAAATTTAAAAATAAAACAAAAAATATTTTCTAAAATTGAGAATTTAGTTTCAGAAGATTGTATTATCTCCTCCAACACTTCATCATTATCCATAGCTTCTATAGCGGGAGCTTGTAAAAATGCAAAAAGGGTTGTCGGAATTCATTTTTTCAACCCAGCACCTCTGATGCCACTTGTAGAAATTATTCCTGCAGTACAAACTTCAGACAAAACCTTAAATGCTGCAAAATCAATAATTGATGAATGGGGAAAAGTTACGGTAATAGTAAAAGATACACCTGGATTTATAGTCAACAGAGTTGCTAGGCCTTTTTATGGAGAAGCACTTAGAATTTATGAAGAAGGTATTACAGATTTTGCTACTATAGATTGGGCATTAAAGGAAATAGGAGGATTTAGAATGGGACCATTTGAATTAATGGATTATATTGGAAATGACATAAATTATACTGTTACGGAATCTGTGTTTACATCCTTCTATTTCGACCCTAGATATAAGCCTTCATTCACGCAGAAAAGAATGATGGAAGCCGGTTTTTTAGGAAGAAAATCTGGAAGAGGCTATTATGACTACAACTCTGAATTTCCAAAAGCAAATGAGGATAGAGATTTAGGGAAACAAATATTATGGCGTGTCTTATCTATGTTAATTAATGAAGCTACAGATGCTCTTTTCTTAAATATTGCTTCTAAAGAAGATATTGACTTAGCTATGACAAAAGGAGTAAATTATCCTAAAGGTTTACTATCTTGGGCTGATGAGTTGGGATTAAGCAACGTTTTAAATCAATTAGAAGAGTTATACTCTGAATATGGAGAAGATAGATACAGACCATCTCCTCTGCTAAGGAGAATGGTAAAAGAAAACAAAACATTTTACTAATGAGTTTAGCAAGAAAGGTGGTAAAAAAAATGATGAATGGTGACGCTTTTAGTCAATGGTTAGGTATTGAAGTTTTAGAAATTTCAGAAGGCTTCTGTAAACTTCAGATGAAAGTAAGAGATGAAATGACTAATGGATTTAATATTGCTCATGGTGGAATTTCATATTCATTAGCGGATAGTTGTTTAGCTTTTGCTGCAAATTCTGATGGTATTCAATCTCTCTCTATTGAAACATCCATTGCTCACACTAAAAAAGTAGAGAGTGGGGACATTCTTACAGCGACATCAAAAGGAATTGATAACACTAATAAGACAGCTATGTATGATATATCAATTACAAACCAAGATAATATAGAAATAGCTCACTTTAAAGGAACGGTATACCGTACTGAAAAAGAGTGGTTTCCAAATCAATAAATATAATATGAAAAGTTATTTACGTCATAAAGCAGATTTTCCACATAAATTAGGAATCAAATTTTATATGATCTCATTAACATTAATGTTTACTAAACAATTTCCATATCTAACAGAAGCTCCATGGTGGATTTATTTATCTATTTTAGTTGTTTCCTATTTTTATTGTTTAACAAGAGTGATTTCCAATAAATAATAATAAGATGATTTACGAATTTAACGGATATAAACCCGTAATACACCCTACTTCTTTTGTACATAAAGAAGCAACAATAATTGGGAATGTAATTATTGGAAAAGATGTATATATCGGACCTGGAGCTAGTTTAAGGGGTGATTGGGGACAAATTACAATTAAAGATGGATGTAATGTGCAAGACAATTGTATCATTCATATTTTCCCTGGGAAAGATGTATTATTACAAGAAAACGCACACATTGGTCATGGAGCTATCATTCATGGAGCTGATATTGGAAAAAACACTATGATTGGAATGAATGCAGTAATTATGGATGATTCAAAAGTAGGAGATGAATGTATTGTGGGAGCTCTTTGTTTTGTCAAAGGGGAAATGCAAATACCAAATAGAAAGATTGTTGTAGGAAATCCGGCACAAATAAAAGGAGATGTTTCTGATGATATGATTACATGGAAAACAAAAGGAACGGAATTGTATCAGGAATTACCCAAAGAATGTAAGGAATTAATGAAAGAATGTACTCCACTTGCTGAAACAGAAAAAAATAGAAAAGAAAAACAAAAAATAACTTTTGACACTTGGAAAAACACAAAATGAGAAATTACGAGAATTACGTATTAGGAAATTGGATAAAGGGAGATGGAGAAGGAACTCCTCTTTTTAATGCAATAACTGGAGAACAAATTGGTACCGCTTCATCAAAAGGATTAGATTTTTCTAAAATAATGGATTACGCTAGAATGACTGGAGGTCCAGCACTAAGAAAAATGACTTTTCAGGAAAGAGGATTGATGTTAAAGGCACTGGCTCTTCATTTACATTCTATAAAAAATAAATTCTATGCTTTAAGCGCAAAAACTGGAGCTACAAAAATTGATTCATGGATTGATATTGAAGGTGGTATTGGTAATGTTTTTACAAATGCATCACTCAGAAAACAATTTCCAGATTTGCCATATCATGTAGAAGGAGAAATGGCTCCTCTATCTAAAAATGGAACTTTTATTGGTCATCATATAATGACACCAAAACAAGGAGTTGCTATTCATATTAATGCCTTTAACTTTCCGATTTGGGGAATGCTAGAAAAAATTGCAGTGAATTTAATGGCAGGTGTTCCTGCGATTGTAAAACCAGCAACTCTAACTTGTTTTCTTACAGAAATGATGGTACGTGAAATTGTTGATTCTGAAATTTTACCAAAAGGTAGTTTACAATTGATTTGTGGTAGTGCTAGAGGAATAATTAACAATGTAGAAACAGGAGATATTGTTACCTTTACAGGAAGTGCCTTAACTGGAAAGATGTTAAAATCAAATCCAAGACTTATAGAAAAAGCAGTTTCTTTTAATATGGAAGCTGATTCATTAAACTGCTCTGTTTTAGGAGAAGATGCAGTACCTGGGACTGCTGAATTTGATCTTTTTATAAAAGAAGTTCAAAAAGAAATGACAATAAAAGCAGGGCAAAAATGTACTGCGGTAAGAAGAATAATTGTTCCTGAAAAATTAGTGGAAGATGTACAGATATGTCTTGGTAAAAGACTCTCTAAAACTACTATTGGAGACCCTTCTGTAGAAGGGGTAAGAATGGGAAGTTTGGCAGGTAAAGAACAACTAAAAGAAGTATCTGACAAAGTAAAACAATTAGCTCAATCTCAAGATATTATCTTTGGAAATTTAGAAGAATTTGAAGTTACAGGAGCCGATAAAAATAAGGGAGCATTTATCTCCCCTATCCTCTTTATAAATGATGATCCTTTCAACAAAACGGACTGTCATAATGTTGAGGCTTTTGGCCCTGTTTCTACTATTATACCTTACAAAACTATTGATGAAGCAATTGAACTCGCTAAGATGGGTAAAGGTTCTTTAGTTTGTTCTATAGTTACTAATAACATGAAAATTGCCGAAGAATTTGTTTTAGGAGCAGCTAGTATGCACGGTAGAATTCTAGTATTAAATGAAGCGTGTAGCAAGGAAAGTACTGGACACGGCTCTCCTATGCCACTACTTACACATGGAGGACCTGGTAGAGCAGGTGGTGGAGAAGAAATGGGTGGTATTAGAGGTATAAAACATTATTTACAAAGAACTGCTATTCAAGGACATCCTACTACAATTACAGCACTTACTAAGCAATATCAGGTTGGTGCGGAACAAAACACAGATGGTCCTCATACTTTCCGTAAGCATTTTGAGGAAATTGAGATTGGCGATACAGTTATTACGGATACGCATTTAGTAACACTAGATAATATTGAAGATTTTGCAGAACTAAGTGGAGATAAATTCTATGCTCATATGGATGAAAATTCTTTGGATGGAACGATATTTACTGAACGTGTTGCACATGGGTATTTTATTATGAGTAAAGCAGCAGGATTATTTGTAGACCCTGCAAAAGGACCGGTACTTTTAAATTATGGTATTGATGAATGTAGATTTACAAAACCTGTATATCCCGGGATGACAGTTGGAGTTCGTTTTACTGCAAAAGAGAAAATAAGCCAAGAAAAAAGAGAAGATGATGATATTGCAAAAGGTATTGTAAAATTCTTGGTAGATGTATATGATGACGAAGGAGAAACAGTAATGCTTGCAACAATACTAACTATGGTGAAAAAATTAGATCAAAAATAGAAATGAGAAAGATGTTACTATTATTACTATCATGCATAAAAGGTTAAATAAAGATATTTATAAAAACTCATATAGATTAATGTGTACTGCACGGGCAATGACTAATATCTTTGAAGAAAACAAAGAAGTAACTTCAAAGTACGTTCACGCTACATCTGCAGGGCATGAAGCAATTCAATTGGCTGTAGGCATGCAACTTACGGAGAATGATTGGGCTGCACCTTATTACAGAGATGATGCAATGCTACTTGGAATTGGATTGACTCCTTACGAACTAATACTACAACTATTATGTAAAAAAGATGATCCATTTTCTGGTGGTAGAACCTATTACTCTCATCCTTCTTTAAATAGAGAAGGTTTTCCCAAAATTCCACATCAGTCTTCTGCAACAGGCATGCAAGCTATTCCGACAACAGGCGTTGCAATGGGAATACAACACCAAGAAAAAGAAGGATTAATACAACCCAAAAAAGGAGAAGAATCTGTTGTGGTTTGTTCTTTTGGAGATGCTTCCATTACAGAGGGAGAAGTAGCGGAAGCCTTTCAGATAGCAGCACTTAAAAAATTACCAATTCTTTATCTTGTTCAGGATAATGAATGGGACATTTCAGCTCATTCTTCTGAAATGAGAGCTGTAGACGCTACTCATTATGCTAAAGGTTTTGGATTAAAAACCTATACCATTGATGGAACAGATTTTACAAAATCATATCAAACCATACAAAAATCATTTAAAGAGATAAGAGAGAAAAGAAGTCCGATTTTAATTCACGCTAAGGTTCCACTTTTAAATCACCACACTTCAGGAGTACGTATGGAATGGTATAGAGATGATTTAGATGAAGCTAGAAGTAGAGACCCTTATCCTAAACTTAAAAAGGATTTGTTGGAGAATGGGTTTACAGAAAAAGAGATAAAGGAAATAGAAAAAGGAGTTAATAAACAAGTTAAATCAGATTATGAAAAGGCATTAAAAGCAGAAGATCCTAATCCGGAAGATTTGTTTTTACATCAATTTACCCCTACTCCTATTTTAGAAGAAAAAGGAGAAAGAGAACCTAAAGATAAAGAAGCTGTTGTCATGGTAGACTCTGCCCTTTTTGCGATAAAAGAATTAATGGCAAAACATCCAGAGTCTTTACTTTACGGACAAGATGTAGGAAAAAGATTAGGTGGTGTATTCAGAGAAGCGGCTACTCTAGCGGAAACCTATGGAGACAATAGAGTGTTTAATACTCCTATTCAGGAAGCCTTTATTATTGGAAGTACAGTTGGTATGTCAGCTGTAGGATTAAAACCAATTGTTGAAGTTCAGTTTGCAGATTATATTTGGCCTGGTTTAAATCAGTTATTTACAGAAGTTAGTAGATCTAATTACCTATCAAATGGAAAATGGCCAGTAAGTTGTATAATTAGAGTGCCAATTGGAGCTTATGGAAGTGGAGGTCCTTACCATTCATCATCTGTAGAAACAGTTCTTACTCAAATAAAAGGAATTAAGATTGCTTATCCATCTACAGGTGCAGATTTAAAAGGATTGATGAAGTCTGCCTATTACGACCCAAACCCTGTTGTTATTTTAGAACACAAGGGATTATATTGGAGTAAAATTAAAGGAACCGAAAAAGCAAAAACAATTGAGCCTTCTGAAGATTATATAATTCCTTTTGGTAAAGCAAGAATCGCTCTAAAACATGAAAAAAATGAAAAAAATTCAATCTGTATTATAACTTATGGAATGGGTGTTCATTGGGCATTAAATGCAGCAAAAAATCATAAAGGAAAAGTAGAAATTATTGATTTAAGAACAATTTATCCTTTAGATGAAGAACTTATTTTTAATACAGTAAATAAACATGGAAAATGTTTAGTTTTGACTGAAGAGCCATTTCAAAGTTCATTTGCACAGAGTTTAGTGGGTAGTATACAGGAAAATTGCTTTGAGAAACTAGACGCTCCTGTATATGTAATGGGGTCGGAAAATTTACCCGCAATACCTTTAAACTCTAATTTAGAATCAGCAATGCTTCCTAATGCAGGAAAAGTAAGTAAAAAGATAGAAGATATTTTAGAATACTAAACTTTTATTTATCTTTTTTATCTTTTTTATCTTTTTTATCTTTATAGTAATCAAAAACAGAGAAATCTTCACTACCAGAAGGGTAATCAGGAAAAAGATTTACATCCCAAGTTTTTGTTGCCCACTCGTCACATGTCCCATCACCAAAATCAATTGAAGCAACCCAATTACCTTCAGCATCATAATACTCAAATAGACCTGAAATAGGAGTCTCAATCTCCTTATCCCATTCTGTAAAATAACATACAGACTTAACAACTGGAACTACTTCTACTTCATTATATCCTTCTCCAACATAAGCTAATCTTGCCTCAAGACCATCATTACTAACTATATCGTGATCATGATCATCATGCTTTTCACATGAAGCAAAAAATAAAATTGTGATGAAGATAAAAAAGAACGTAAAAAGGTTATTAAACTTATTCATTTAATTTAATTTAATTTTAATTAATAATAGTACAAATATAATATCTTTTGCAAAATTAACAAACTATCGTACTAAATTAATTGTTCCATGCTTGGTGTTTTTCCATCCATCCCATTCCTGGTAATACATCTCATAAACATAAGTACCTGATAATATATCCTTTCCGTTTAAATCTTTTCCTTCCCAACCAGAATTTGTACGACAAAGTAAAGAAGACGGATTTGTTGTTTTAAACAAAATTTCTCCTTGTCTGTTCATTACATAAAAAGAAAATGTATTTTCTCTTATACCTGAATACTCAATACAAAACTTGTCGTTTATCTGGTCGTCATCTGGAGAGAAAGAATTCGGTATATACATCCAATAATCATTTATAACAAAAATATTCTTGAATGTTGTATCCATACATCCATTATAATCTGTGACAATTAATGAAATCTGATAAGTATCAGGAACACCTTGTCCAGAAGAATTAACAGGAAAGATATAAAGTGGATTATTTATTGTTTGACTAGCTGTATTATCACCAAAATTCCATTCCTGTTGAATAATATTACCTATTGATTCTGATGTGAACTGTACAGATGGATTAATAGATTGAATCGTGTCTGCAATTGTTGAAATAATTGAGGTAGGAGATGTTAATATAGAAAGTATAGCACTCCCACTTATACTTCCTGAAGATGTTGCATCAGACATAGAAACTAATTCGTAAATCCCATCCTGATCTGTAATGATTGAATAAGGGTTTTCAGTTGTAGTTACAGAAGGTTTAATAATTCCATTTACTGAATAAACAAATGTAAATGGAGTAATTCCATTAAACGAAACTGTAATATCGGATTTTCCCTCATTATCACATAAATCTATATTTCCACTAATAAAAGCAGATTGAGAAAATGTAATAATCGGAACAAGTAAAAATATAAATAGAAACTTTTTCATAATTATCTACAAATATAAAAAAGCCTACTCAATTAAGCAGGCTTTTAAAAGTATTATGAAATTTTAAGTTTAGTCTTCTTTAACTTCCTCAAATTCTACATCTGTAACATCATCATCTGATGGGTTATCAGGATTTGCTCCATCTGTAGGGTTTGCTCCAGCTTCTTGAGAAGCTTTGTACATTTCTTCAGAAGCAGATGTCCAAGCAGTATTGATTTTCTCCATTGCAGCATCAATTGCATCTAAATCTTTACTCTCATGCGCAGTTTTTAACTCTGACAATGCTTCTTCAATAGGAGTTTTCTTATCATCAGATAATTTATCTCCAAACTCTTTAATCTGTTTTTCAGTCTGAAAGATCATTCCATCTGCAGCATTTATTTTTTCTACTGTTTCCTTAGCTTTATTATCAGCATCAGCATTTGCTTCTGCTTCTTTCTTCATTTTCTCTATTTCCTCCTCGGACAAACCAGAAGAAGCTTCAATCTTAATATTTTGCTCCTTTCCTGTTGCTTTATCTTTTGCAGAAACATTTAAAATCCCGTTTGCATCAATATCAAAAGTAACTTCAATTTGAGGAACTCCTCTTGGAGCTGGTGGAATATCCGATAATTGAAATCTACCTATTTCCTTATTTCCTTCAAACATTGGTCTTTCTCCCTGTCCGACTCTTATGTCTACCGCAGGTTGATTATCCGCAGCAGTAGAGAAAGTCTCAGATTTTTTAGTTGGTATAGTTGTATTAGCTTCAATTAATTTTGTCATTACTCCACCCATAGTTTCGATTCCTAATGACAGTGGAGTAACATCTAATAATAATACATCTGTAACATCTCCAGTAAGTACACCTCCTTGAATTGCAGCTCCTACAGCAACTACTTCATCTGGATTTACACCTTTTGAAGGAGATTTGCCAAAATACTTTTTCACTACATCTTGTATAGCTGGAATTCTAGTTGAACCACCGACTAAAATAACCTCATCAATATCTGATGTAGATAATCCAGCGTCCTTTACAGCTGTTTTACAAGGAGTAAGTGTAGCTTGTATTAAACTATCTGCAAGTTTTTCAAATTGAGATTTGGAAAGAGTTTTTACCAGATGCTTAGGACCAGAAGCTGTAGCAGTTACATATGGTAAATTAATTTCCGTTTGTGTGGAAGAAGAAAGTTCAACTTTTGCTTTCTCAGCGGCTTCTTTTAATCTTTGTAAGGCGGCAGGATCTTCTCGTAAGTCAATTTTTTCTTCTTTCTTAAAATCCTCAGCAAGCCAATCAATAATTACCTGATCAAAGTTATCCCCTCCTAAGTGTGTGTCTCCATTTGTAGATTTTACTTCAAACACTCCATCTCCTAATTCTAAGATAGAAACATCAAAAGTACCCCCGCCCAAATCAAACACTGCAATTGTTCTATCCTTGTCGTCTTTATCCAAACCATAAGCAAGAGCAGCTGCTGTAGGTTCGTTTATAATTCTACTAACTTTTAAACCTGCTATTTCTCCTGCTTCTTTAGTAGCCTGTCTTTGTGCATCATTAAAATATGCTGGTACAGTTACTACAGCCTCAGATACAGTAGTTCCTAAATAATCTTCAGCAGTTTTTTTCATTTTCTGAAGTACCATTGCTGAAATTTCTTGTGGAGAATATTGTCTACCATCAATCTCAACTCTTGGGCTATCATTATCTCCTTTCACTACTTTATAAGGAACATTTTTTATTTCCTTTGCCATTTTAGAAAATGACTCTCCCATAAATCTTTTTATAGAATAAATAGTTTTTTCTGGGTTAGTAATAGCTTGACGCTTTGCAGCATCTCCTACTTTTCTTTCTCCACCTTCAATAAAGGCTACAATAGAAGGGGTTGTTCTGTTTCCTTCAGCGTTTGGGATTACAACAGGCTCGTTTCCTTCCATTACAGACACACAAGAGTTTGTTGTTCCTAAATCAATTCCAATAATTTTACTCATTTTATTTATATTTAATTTATTAAAAATTTGTTTCTACAACCATATATGTGAAAATACTATACCAAACGTAATAAATAAATAAAAAACTGACATAAATGACAGACTACATGATAGTAAGTCAATAAAAATTCTGACAGGAAGTCAGATTATGGATATATAAAATTTAAATATTGTAGAGAATCTGCAATTGCTTTTTTGGTGTCTTGAGTAATAAAAATACTATCCTGGGATTTATTTAATCTACAAGAAAACAAACCATATCCGTTTATTATATTAGTATATATTGGTCTTTCTTGTACAATTCCCGTAGGTGGCTCATTTAGGTTCATAAAGGTATGCAGATCTCCTCCACCAGCAGTAAACAATAAGTCCACATCATTTATTCTTCTGTTTACGTTAGTAGAAGGTTCGATATTATTTGCAATAAAATCAAAAAATACTTCACCAGAAATTATTTGTTCTATTTCGTTTCCTCCATTATAATCAATTAATGGAAAATCCTTTTGGATACTCTTTTCTACAATACTTCCTTCTGATCCATACTCATTATAATTAACTATCATACTCATTTGATAAATTTCAGCATTTTTAGAATGATCCCATGTAATAGGAATATTTGTGAAATCCTTCGAAATATCACTATAAAATCCCAATTTATATATAGGATTATTGAAATAATCCATAAGTTGCAATTCATGTATCAAATTAGTATTTGCTGATACAACATTTCCATTGATTAAATTTGTGATACTTAATACATAATTTTTATTCTCAATCAAGAAATCATCTGTATCAAATGTATAAATAATATTATTATCGCTCGCAAACGTCCCAGAATCTTTTAACATTACTGTATCGGAAAGTATTTTAGTAGCTAAAATATTTCCAGTAGGTGAAACTCTTTCTAGTTTTACCTCTATATTTTCTGGATTAAAATTTAATGAATCTGCAATAGAAGCCATTACATATGCATTTTCATTTCCTAAAAACGCTTTGTTTATTCTAATATATTGCTTGTCCTGACTCTGATCTAATAAACCAAAAACAACTGTAACTTCTTCCCAATCAGTATTTATATCTAATTCTGTTTCACAAGAAGAAAAAGCAACTATAATTAGAAGAAATAATGTAGTAATTTTTTTCATTACCGCAAATTTACTTATTTTAATAACATATTTGTAGATTTGCATCTATTAAATAATTAAAAAATGAAAAAACACATCTCTTACGCTTTTATAGCATTATTGTTTAGTTCCACATTATTTGCTCAAAATATAACCGAATTAGAAAATGTAAAAAACCTTATTAGAGAAGACTTTAACGATTCAGAATCTGCTTTTCCTATTCTAACTAATGTTGATAATTATTTTATTATCGATAACGGAGACTATCTATTAAGTAGAAATAATACAGAAACTGAATATGCTATTTTAGCTTCTACAAAGGAAAACATTAATAATTTTACATTAAAAAGCTCTATAAAACTTGGGCCATCATCTTATAAAAGATCATCTGCAGGATTACTAATAAAAGCACAATCTGCAGGAAGTGGAGCTTTGGTATTTGAAATAAACAGAAAAGGAGAATTTCGAATAAAAGAACTTTTAATCAGTAATACATATAAATATTTATCAGGTAAAAATTCTAATGATGGTTGGGTTAAAAACAGAGAAATAAAAGGCGAAGGTGATTTTAATGCAATTGAAATAAGATGTAAGGAAAATGTATATGATATTTATGTAAATAATAAATTTATAACTACTTTTTTCTCTCCTAATATATCTAGTGGAAAGATGGGGATTTTAATTGGTAGAGATGCAAAAGCTAGATTTGCTTATTATTATCTTGATATACCTACAGAAACAGAAAACAATTTGATTACTGAACACATGAATGATTTTAATGTTACTAATCTGACTAATAAAGTTAAACAACTAGAATCAGAAAAAATAACACTTACGAATTCAAACACAAGATTAGAAAAGGAAGTGGAATCTTTAAAAAGTGAAAACTCCCTGAAACTTTTGGAGGAAAGTCTAAACAAAGCGAGCAATAGTTTAGATAGCTCTTTAAATATTATCTCAAATCTATCTTCTGATTTAGAGGCTGCTAATAACATACTGAAAGAAGATAGAAAGAATCTTCAATCAGCGAATACTGAATTAGAAAAAGGAAATAAAATGATTTCTGAATTTAGTGTAAAACAAAAAGAATTAACTTCTAAAATTTCTATTTTAGAGGCTGAGTTGTCTGATTTAAACAAGCAAGTAAACAGCAAACAAAACAGATTAGACAATCAAATAGAATTAAATAAAGAATTACAATCCTCTAATGTAAAACTAAATACGAAAATAAACGAAACTGAAAGCAAAAATAAAAACCTGAAATCAGAAGTTTCTAGTTTAAAAAATAAGAATTTAAATACATCATCTAGTTTAAAGAGTGAAAAAGAGAAAACAGAAAATTTAAATAATAAAGTATCTGAAACTTCTAAGAAACTAAAAGAAGCTGAAAGTAAAAACTCTAGTTTACAAGACAAAGTAAATAAGCTTAACAGTAAAGTATCTTCTTTAAATTCTGAGATTAGTGCTTTAAATTCTAAGTTATCTAAAGAAAAATCAAACTCTGCTACAGTTTCTAAAGATTTAAGAAAAAAATTAACAGAAAAAACAAATGAAGTAAATTCTTTAAATTCAAAACTCTCTAGTTTAAAAAAGAAATATTCTTCTCAGGATAATTTAGAAGTAGAAAATATACAATTAAAACAAAGTGTAAAAGACAAAGAAGAAAGTATTACCACTTTAATATCTAAAGTAGCGGAACTAGAAAAGTCTATTAAGGAATTGGAAATTCAGAACAATACTCTTACTAAATCTGAAAGTAATAAATCAGAAGAGATAAAATTACTTACATCTACTGTAGAAGATTTATATACAAAAGTAGAAAACATGAAAGAAGTGTTAATTTACAAAGGATTTGAGGAAAAAGGAATTCAATCGGAAAATGTTACTACTACCAAAGTAGCAAATAAGTCTACAAAGAAGAATATAAAAAAGAAAACTTCAACAGAATCGACGAGAAATTTAACCTATAGTGTACAAATTGCTACTTATGGAGCAAAAGTTAATATCAATCAATTCATAGGATTAAAGGATGTGTTTTACATAGATTCTGAAAATCAAACTTTCCTATATATGTCTGGTAAGTTCTACAGTTCAAATGACGCAATAGAACACAGAAACAAATTAGT
>NZWX01000015.1 GCA_002697625.1 Flavobacteriales bacterium | reverse complement strand
TTAGCTAATTAGCTAACCTTTCATGAGCGGAGAGAGAGGGATTCGAACCCCCGGTACATTGCTGTACGCTGGTTTTCAAGACCAGTGCATTCGACCACTCTGCCATCTCTCCAAAAGAGAAAACAAAAATAGAAATATTTTCAGATCTAGTGAGAAATTTATAATATTTTTTCATACAATATTTAAATTAGTTTTTTGTTATTTAGCAATACAATTTCTAAGATTGAAAAATATAATACTAAATACCTTATTTTATCTGATATCATTGTTACCAATTTGGTGTTTATACTTATTTTCTAATTTTCTATATCTTATTGTCTATAAAATAATTGGATATCGAAAAAACATAGTGTTTACGAACCTACAAAACTCCTTTCCTAATAAGACATACGAAGAATTAAATAATATTCAAAATAGATTTTACAGACACTTTTTTGATGTAATCGTAGAAAGTATAAAAGCTGTTTCTGCCTCAGAATTTTTTTTAAGAAAAAAAGTTGTATTTAAAAATATAGAGATGTTCGAAAAACACTTTAACAACAATCAATCAATTGTATTGGCCGTATCTCATTACGGAAATTGGGAATGGGGAATATTAGGAATTTCTTTAAACGTAAAACAGAAAATGACGGGAGTTTATAAAAAACTAAACAACTCTTTTTTCAATAATTTCATGAACAAAAATAGGGGGAAATTTGGTGCGGATTTGGTGGAAATGAACGATACATACAGATATTTAGTTAATAAAAAAGAAGAATGTAAGATTATAGGTTTGCTTGCAGATCAATCTCCAGTAAAAGATGAAACTAATTATTGGACTACATTTTTAAATCAGGAAACTGCCGTTTATTTAGGGCCAGAAAAAATAGCAAAGAAATTTAATTATCCTGTTGTGTTTTGTAGTATGAAGAAAATAAAAAGAGGATATTATGAAGTTTTTATTGAAGAACTTTGTACAAATCCTGAAAAAACTACTAAAGGTGAAATTACATCTTTATATTTGCGGAAAATGGAAGAAAAAATAAACGAACAACCTGAATATTGGCTTTGGAGTCACAGAAGATGGAAACACAAAAAATAAAAACTGCAGTAGTAATATTAAATTGGAACGGAAAACATTGGTTAGAAAAATTCCTAGATAACGTTATCCGGAACAGCCTAAATACAGAGGTAATAGTAGCGGACAACAATTCTACTGATGGATCTGTTTCTTATTTAAAGGATAATTATCCAAATATCAGAATCATACACAATGATGGGAATTACGGATATGCTAAGGGATATAATCTAGCCTTAAGACAGATAGATGCAGAGTATTTTGTATTACTTAATTCGGATATTCAAGTAACAAAAGATTGGACATGTCCTATTATAGAATTAATGGAAAAGGACCAGTCAATTGCTGCATGCCAACCTAAAATACTAGATTACAATAACAAGAATAAATTTGAATACGCAGGAGCGAGTGGTGGGTTTATTGATAAATTTGGATATCCTTTTTGCAGAGGTAGAATTTTTGATGATTTAGAGGAAGATAAAGAACAGTATAATGATGGAACAGAAGTGTTTTGGGCAACAGGAGCCTGCTTATTTGTACGAGCTTCTCACTTCTTTGAAGCAGGAGAATTAGATGAAGATTTCTTTGCACACCAAGAAGAAATAGACCTTTGTTGGAGATTAAAAAATAAAGGATATAAAATTATGGTAGAACCAAAGTCAGAAGTATATCATGTTGGTGGAGGAACCTTAAACGTTGGATCTCCATTTAAAACTCATTTAAACTTTAGAAACAACTTATATATGTTGTTTAAAAACTTACCTCTATCCTCTCTATTTATAATTATTCCGATCAGATTAGTTTTGGATGGAATCGCATCTATTACTTTCTTAAGTAACAAACAAGGTATAAATCATTTTTTTGCAGTAATGAAAGCACACTTTTCGTTTTATTTTGAGATTCCTAAACTTATTGTAAAAAGAAGAAAGATTTCTCAACAATCTTCTTTAAGAGGAAAAAAGAACTACTCTATTCTGATAAAGAATAAACTAAAGAAAATTAAGACGTTCTCTGAACTCTAAATTTAATCGCAATTAATTACATTTCCTGAACTATCAACACAATAATCACATTCTATTGTTTCTAAAGTAATTGGATCAATACAAATACATTCTATTTGTTTACCAAATTCGTCCCAACATTTTCTAAATATAAGAACACCATTATTATATTTGGCTTCACCTATTAAATTTCCATTAGTGTCATAAAATCTTCTGATTGATATATTCCCATTGATATACTTAGTTTTAGTCCAAAGATAAGAATCAATAGATTTAAATTCTGACCATCCATGTTTAACTCCTCTTTTCCATTTTGTTTGTCCCGATTTTCTTCCAGATTTTGAATAGTTTTTCCAAACTCCATACTTAAGATCATCTTTTATTACTCTGCCTTTATTTTTTAATTCTCCAGTGTCAAAATATTCTGTTTTAATTGTTCCACATGAGAATAAAAGAAAGAAAAAAAAAATTTAATCTTCATTTGTCAATGAATACAAGGTTAATTTGTATGAATCTAATTTAAAACCAGATATAACAGCTTTACAATGTTCAGAAAGTAAAGATTTTCTTCTAAATTCTTCCCTAGCATAAATATTAGAAATATGAATTTCATAAACTGGAGATTCTATTGATCTTATACAATCAGCAATTGATACTGAGGTATGAGAATATCCTCCCGCATTTAATAAAATTGCGTCATAATTAAATCCAACTTCTTGCAATTTATCTATGATTTCACCTTCAATGTTTGACTGAAAATATTCTAAGTTTACCTCAGAAAATTCTTGTTTTAAATTATTAAAATAATCTTTAAATGAAATATTACCATAAATAGATTTCTCTCTTACACCTAATAAGTTTAAATTTGGTCCGTTAATAATAATAACTTTCATAATAGAGCTAAAATACAAAATGAGTTGGAAAACATCTATAAAAGAATTTAAAACTTATCTAAAGATTGAAAGATCTCTTTCGGATAACACTATTGACTCTTACTTAAGAGACATAAAGAAACTTGCTCATTTTGCTGAAGAAAAAAAAATAAACGAACTACAAATTACAAAAAGAGATATAAAAGAATTTATTGTAGAAATAAATAAAGAAGGAATTTCATCCCGAACACAGGGTAGAATTATATCCGGAATTAAAGCCTTTTATAAATATCTAATTCTGGAAGATTATATAAAAGTAAATCCAAGCGAACTAATAGAAAGCCCTAAAATAGGTACGAAACTTCCAGACACACTTTCCGTTTCAGAAATAGATGATTTAATTTCAGCAGTTGATCTTTCCCACCCGCAAGGGGAACGAAATAGAGCAATATTAGAAGTACTATACAGTTGCGGACTTAGGGTTTCAGAACTAACTAGTTTAAAACTATCCAATATCAGATTTAAAGAAGGGTATGTAAAAGTAGTAGGGAAAGGACATAAAGAACGATTTGCTCCGATCGGTAGTTCAGCTATTAAATATTTAAAAATCTATTTAAACGAAATCAGAAACCACCAAAATATAAAAAAAGGTAGTGAGGATATTGTATTCTTAAACAGAAGAGGAAATAAACTTACACGAGTAATGATATTTACTATAATAAAACAACTTGCGGAAAAAATAGGATTGAAAAAGAAAATAAGCCCACATACTTTCCGACATAGTTTTGCTACTCACCTAATTGAAGGAGGAGCAGATTTAAGAGCTATTCAAGAAATGCTAGGTCATGAAAGTATTACCACAACAGAAATTTACACTCATTTAGATAGAGAATTTCTAAGAGATACAATAATGACATTTCATCCACGAGCATAAATGCAACTAAAGCATAATATATTAAAACTCTATCTACTAAGAGGATTCTTGTGGTTTATGGTAGCTATGCCTATCATAGTTTTATTCTTTCAGGAAAACGGATTAACTTTAATGGAAGTAATGATTCTACAATCTGTTTACTCATTTACTGTTGCTATTACCGAAATTCCATCAGGATACCTTGCAGATTATTTTGGAAGAAAAAACTCTTTAATAATAAGTACTGTTCTCACCTTTTGTGGTTACCTAATATTTTCTAATTTTTCTAGCTTTGAGTTTTTCGTATGCGCTCAGGTCATTATTGCAATTGGAGGTAGTTTAATGTCTGGAGCAGATTCTGCATTAATGTATGATACATTATTAGAAATAAAGGATGAAGAAAAGTATACAAAAGTTGAAGGAACAAACTATGCTATTGGGAATTTCTCGGAAGCAATAGCGGGATTATTTGGAGGTTTTTTAGCTACTTGTTCTCTTTTACTTCCAGTACAGGTTCAAACATCTATTTTATTTTTATGCATTCCAATAGCTGTTAGTTTGGTAGAACCAAGTATTCATAAAGAAAATAAGATAGAGAAAGGATTTTCTTCAATCGTAAAGGTTGTAAAATTTTCTTTATTAGATAATATAAAACTAAAATGGTTGATAATTTACTCTTCCATAATGGGAGTAGCTACACTTTCCGCCGCTTGGCTTGCGCAACCCTTCTTTAAAAGTATAGAGATTCCACTATTTTATTATGGAATACTATGGGCATCATTAAATTTTACTGCCGGAATAAGTTCCTACCGATCTCATAAAATAGAAAAAAAATATAACATAAATAATTTACTTATGAACCTTGGTTTCTTTATGTCTTTATCCTTTCTTTCAGTCTACTTGTTACCAAATTATTTCGGCCTAGTTTTTATCTTTATTATATATTATTTGAGAGGAATAGTAACGCCTATACTTAAAAACCAGATTAATCTAAATACTGAATCAAATATTAGAGCGACAGTTATCTCAGTAAGAAGTTTTGTACTTAGAATTTCATTTGCAACTATCGCTCCTTTTTTAGGATTAATAGCCGATAATCAAGGTATTAGAGATTCCTTTCTATTATTATCTATTCTTATAATTATCTTTAGTATTATTTCAATTTTTAGACTAAGAAAGATATCATAAAAAACCTAACCATAATAATTACTTTAAATGTGAATAAAGAGATTTGAACATCCGGAATCTTGAGTACGATATTTACGAATCTTTCGGACATATGGTTAATACCTTTTTATCTATAAATGAAACTGATAAAATTATTATTATTGATGGATTTTCTATTTAGTTTTATTATTTTTGATAACCTAATTTTAATTTCCATACTTCATGACTAGTATTATCTTAAAAGATTAAACACATATAGAGAAAAGGATCTTCTTAAAGATGAAATTGAAAGGATAATTAAAAGTTTAAAAATAATAAAGAATAATACAGATGTTTATATATATTAAAAAGGTATTAAAAAAACTTACGTTTATAAAACATGTACATAATATATGGAAATTACATCGATTAGGTCTAATAAAAAACCCAAATGATTATTCAACAATTAAAAATGATTGGGAAATTCTAAATCGAAACAAGAAATTTTTATTCTATTCTTTAAATAAAAATTTTCACTTTTCTAATGCAAAGAATCTTGAAATTATTGAGAAAACTCTATCTCAACTTGGGCAAGAAATATTTGTGTTGTGCCATTTAGATTTTAAACAGAAAGGGTTTTTTGTTGAGTTTGGAGCTTGTGACGGACTGAAATGTAGCAATACTTACCTTCTTGAGACTAAATTTAACTGGGATGGCATATTGTCTGAACCTGCAAAAACTTGGCATGAAGATCTTAAAAAAAATAGAAATGTCAATATAGATTATGACTGTGTATGGAAAAAAACTGGAGAGGAACTTGCTTTCAACGAAGTTGATGCAAGAGTCTTATCGACAATAAAAGATTATAGTGATTGTGATAACCATACGTTATCACGACAAAAAGGAAAATTCTATTCAGTTCATACAATATCTCTTGAGGACCTTCTAATAAAACATAAAGCACCAAAAAACATAGACTATTTGTCCATTGATACTGAAGGAAGTGAATATGAAATTTTAAAAAACTTCAACTTTGAAAAATATAAATTTTCTGTAATCACATGCGAACATAATTTCACTCAAACCAGAGAAAAAATTTATAAATTATTAACCTCAAATGGATATAAAAGAATTTTTGAAGAATTGTCAAAATTTGATGATTGGTATATTCTTGAAAAATAGAAGTGACCCAAAAACAGTCAAAAATTTTTTAAAAATATTATAAATTAATTTTATCAAAATTTTCTCGGTTAATATAGAAAAAATACTTACTGATTAACCTACACGTTTATAATACAAATAAATTATTAAGTAAATATCGAAGCACTCATTTCTAGACCCCTTTCGAACTCCTGTATATTTAGTCCTAAATCTTCATTAAAATAGCTAATAAGTTTTTCTGTTGGCATATTGCCTGTCAAATCATCATCCGCCATTGGACATCCTCCATATCCTTTTAATGCAGAGTCAAACCTTCTACATCCATTTTTATAAGCAGAATCTATCTTTTCTTCCCATTTATCTGTGGTTGTATGAAAATGACCTCCAATTTCAATATTAGGGTATTCTTTAGACAATGTATTAAACAGAGGTGCAATATTATCAGGATCTGAAACTCCAATAGTATCTGACAAAGCGATTATTTTAATTTCAAGTTGGTGTAATTTCTGAGTAAGTTCTGCAACAATATCAGGATGATAGTTTTCTCCATAAGGATTACCAAAAGCCATGGATAAATATACTACTAAATCTTTATTGTTTTTAACTGATAAATTCTGAATCTCTTCAACAGTATTAAGTGATTCATTTATACTTTTATTAGTATTTCGTTTCTGAAATTCTTCTGAAACAGAAAGTGGAAATCCTAAATAATTGATCTCTTCAAAATTACATGCATCTTCCGCTCCTCTGATATTTGCAATGATCGATAATAATTTGCTCGAAGTATAACTTAAATCTAATCTTGATAGAACTTCAGCAGTATCTTTTAATTGAGGAATTGCCTTTTTAGAAACAAAAGAACCAAAATCAATAGTATGAAAGCCAACATTCAAAAGTTGATTGATATATTCAATTTTCTTTATTGTAGGTATAAACTGCGTTATTCCTTGCATAGCATCCCTAGGACATTCTATTATTTTAATAGATGAACTCATCTTTTTAATAATGATTTATTTATTCTCTTTACTAAAGAAGGTCCCTCATATATAAATCCAGTGTAAATCTGCACTAATGAAGCTCCTGCATCCAATTTTTCCAGAGCATCTTCTTCAGAGTTTATACCCCCTACTCCAATAATAGGAATTTTCTTATTTGATTTTTCTGATAAATAACTAATAACCTCTGTTGATCTTTCTTTCACAGGTTTACCACTCAATCCACCATTTCCAATAGATTCAACTTTGTTTTTATTCGTTTTAAGAGAACTTCTATCAATTGTTGTGTTAGTTGCTATAACTCCGTCAATCTTTGTGTCAAATACTATTTTTACAATGTCACTCAACTGATTGTTTGTTAAATCCGGAGCTATCTTTAGTAAAATTGGCTTTCTATTTTCTTTTTTATTATTTATTTCTTGTAGAGAGTTTAATAGATTAGTTAAAGGTTCTTTATCTTGTAAATCTCTTAAACCAGGGGTGTTTGGAGAGCTTACATTTACAACAAAATAATCTACATACGGGAAAAGGGAATTAAATGAAATAATATAATCTTCAGTAGCATTCTCATTTGGAGTTATTTTGTTTTTACCAATATTTCCCCCTACAATTATATCCGACTTTTTCTTTTGTAACCGTGTTACCGCATCTTCTACACCTTTATTATTAAACCCCATTCTATTAATAATACCGGAATCATCTTTTAACCTAAATAACCTAGGTTTAGGATTTCCTTTTTGTGCTTTTGGAGTTAGAGTTCCAATTTCAATAAAACCAAATCCAAAACAACTTAGTTCATCAATTAATTCTGCGTCCTTATCAAATCCTGCAGCAAGTCCTACTGGATTAGGAAATTTAATTCCAAAAACTTCTCTTTCTAATCTTTTATCTTTTATAGTAAATATCTTTCTCCAAATCCAAGCTTTAAAAGGATATCCTATCTTAAGTAGTGAAAAAGTAAAATGATGAATCTTTTCTGGGTCGAAAAGAAATAAGAAGAAACGAACTACTTTATACATTAAATTGTTTTTATGCAAAAATAGAATATTGAAACAATATTCTAAGGATTTAACTCTTCAAATGAATTATCATCATAAAAAACAACTATCTTTTCAATGTTTTTAGTTGTAATTATTTCTCTTTTCTCTTTACTTTTATACATAAACCCTTTACCAGTAATAATCCAATTTGAATTTAAATCAGGGAAAAATTTCATCATTTTATCTAAAAAATCAATTGAAGGTTTATTTCTTCCAGATAAAATATGTGAGATTGTTGCTCTATTAACCCCAATTTTATCAGCAAAACTACTTGATTTTAACCCATTACTTTCTATCCAAATTTTAATTCTATCATGCATAAATAAACATGTTACATTTGTTAATAGCAAAAATATGTATTTTAATTAATCTTTCATATATTTTTTTATGAATATATTAAATTAAACCTGTATTATATATTTATATGTAAATTGTAAAAATTTGGTTATCAATATATTAAATTTTTTATATTAAGATTTGTTAATTTACAAAACAAAAGATGGATTTAACTCCAATTTTGTTTACATAAGTAAACTATATGTAGAATAAAACCACCTTAAAGGAGGGTTTTGCAGTTTAACTAACAACAAAATTCACAATGACTTCATTACAAATCCAACATAAAATGTTCTCGGTACACTCGGACCATAAATATAATTACTATCCCTTTCTTTTCCACTATCAAAATCACTCTGATAATCATTCGTTAGGTTTTTAACACCTAAACTATATTCAAGACTCACTGCTACTTTCTTCATCTTTTGAACATAAGTCGCTTTTACACCTATCGCATTAAATACATCAGAAGTTTTATACTCATCATTTTGTTGTTCTGGAGCACCCCCCATATGAACTAAGTCCATAGTACCAGTATGTACTAGGTTGGTTGACAACCTAAATTTGTCTGATGGAGTATAATCAATTGTTGCGTACCCATAATTGTTAGGAGTTCTTAAAAAAGACCTTTTAGACCCTAATTCATCTGAATAACTTACCGGATTTTCATACAAAGACTTTTGAATTGTAAATCCTGACTCTATCTGTATTTTCTTATCATAATTTACTCTAAATTCTACAGTAACTCCCTTTACATTAGCACCATCTCCATTTCTTTTTACAAACACCTCACCAAACTCATCTTCTCCATCAGGGTCTTGGTAAAAAGCATCATCTAATCTAGTGTGAAATCCTTCTAAAGTAAATCCATATATATAATGTGAAGATGCTTTATCATAATTAATTGAAGAACTTAAACTTTTTGATCTTTCTTCTTTTAAATCGTCTGCTAGTTCAATTCTTGAAATGCCTCCACCCGCAAAAGCAATATGTAAATCAGTATCAAAAGCTTGCGGAGCTCTAAAACCTGTACTATAAGACATTCTGAACTGTGTATTCTTTTGCAATTTATACAATAAAGATACTCTAGGACTAATAACCATCTTGTCCAATAAAGAATGTTTATCCAACCGAGATCCACTCAAAAGGTTAATTCTCTCTGTTAAATCCCAATCCGATTGTAAAAACACTCCAATTGTTTTCATTTTCTGATCTACAAGATAGTTATATGCAGAAATTTCATCCATTATATTGTCAGTAGTGTATTCTGAACCAACAGTAAAAACATTAGAACCTAAAAAATTTTCGTATTTATGATTTAACTGGAAACCAAATTGACTAGTAGTGTTTAAAGAGACTCCGTAAGGTGGATTAGACAAGTGATCTATATCCTCAACAGTAGCTGTATCTGGTCTAATACCCGTATAATGTTCTCTTTGCGTTTGTTGAGATGCTAGATAAGTAATAAACGAAGATGTTCCATCATTAAAATTAATTTGATAATCTAAGTTAGCTAACAACACATCATGAACTCTTTCTTCAGCTTGCATAGAAAAATGCGCAGAACCATCAATCATCTCCCCTCCATATCTATATTCATGTAAACTCCCCATATTTATTTCTAATTTTTGATTACCTGAAGGTAAGAAAAAGAAATTAGCACCAAAAGTATTATCTTTTAAGTGAGGTAATTCTGAATAATTATCCCCATTATGGTCATACCAATCTCTAATCCTATTATTTATAAAGACAGTTGCTCCTGCTGTTTGATTTTCCGTTATAACAGTAGTATTTCCATACAACACTTTATCATCTACAGATTTTTTTATACTACTATAATCATACCCAAAACTAAATCCATTTCTTTTCGGAATCTTTGTTATTACATTAACTACTCCTCCAACCGCGGAAGATCCATACAATGAACTCCCACCACCCCTAACAACTTCTATTCTATCAATCATATTTACAGGAATCTGCTCCATACCATACAAACCTGTAAGAGGTGAAAAAATAGGACGTCCATTAATAAGAATTTGAGAATAACCACCCGTAAGACCATTCATTCTTAATTGAGTATAGTTACATGTCTGACAGTCATTTTCAACCCTAATCCCTGGTTGATAATTTAGTCCTTCAGCTAAATTACAAGCTTGGACAGACTCCAATTGTCTACCATCTATTACATTCACTATAACCGGAGATTCTGTTTTTCTTTTAAAGGTTTTGGTTCCCGTCACTACAACCTGATCAATATCATAAGAAGTTGGATCAACACTAATATTAATCGTATTAACTCCTTGCGAGACATCAACATGTATTTTTTTTGTAAGTATTCCTATAGCTGACACAATAATATAATGACTCCCTAATTCAGTATCTTTTATTACATAGTTACCGTTTTCATCTGCAGAAACTCCCAACCTATTCCCTTTTAAAAGTACATTTGCAAAAGGAACAACTTCTCCATTTGATGTTACCTTACCTTTAATAGTTTGAGCGTTTAAACATATTCCTGATACAAAAAATAGTAGTAATACTAGATAAATATTTCTTTTCATTTTCTATTAGTATTTTTTTAATTACACATTACAAATATCAAAATTTTTAGATTAGTCTAAACTTTTATTTATATTAATTTAATTATTATTTTTG
>NZWX01000014.1 GCA_002697625.1 Flavobacteriales bacterium | reverse complement strand
TTTTGTTAATTATTTTTTTCATTTTTTTTTTAAGTTAATATATTTATTTGAATTATAAAGTTTCTTCCAGGTTGAGGATAGTTTAGGTAAGTCTGATAATCTAGATTAAACAAATTATTTATCGTAAGAATTAAATTAGAATTTAAAATACTTAATTTCTTAATTAATGAAAAGTTTACTGTGTAATGACTATTTAGAAAATTCACATTATCAGATGAAGTATATACCTTTCCAATAAATGATTGATTAAATATAAAATTATAATCATTAAAAGAGAAATTTGAATTTAAATTTGCTTTATTAATAGGAGTATAAATTAGCTGTTTACCAACGGAAGCATCTAGATTATCTATGCCTATTTTATTTGTTGATAAATTGTATTGATAGTTAAATTCATTTTTAACCTTTATACTATGAACATTAATTTCAAAATTAATTTTTGATTCAAATCCTTTAGAGTTTACTTGTCTTATATTTTCTGGCATCCAAATACCATTTTCCTGTTGATTCCATAAAATCCAATTATCAACATTTAGAGTAAAATATGTTAAATTATATCTCAGTCTTTTAGAATTAAAATCTATACCTATTTCCTTGTTTATTCCAGATTCAGGTAATAGACTCATATTTCCTATAGAACCAGAACTTATCCAAAATCTATCGTTAAATGTTGGAGATCTAAAATTTCTATTAATCCTTCCCCTTAATTTATAACTCTTCAACTTCAATTCACATGAATATGATGGTATAAATGGATGATTAATTGATTCATTAAATTCTTTTCTTATAGAAAATTCGTTAGTTAAAATCTTAGATTGATATGATATGGATGTATATATAGAACTAGTTAAATCAGTCTGTTTAAGATTTTCGTATGAAGAATTTTTTAAATCGTTTTTTAACGAGGATAAATTAAAATTTGTAAATATTTTTTTATAATTATAATCTAAATTAATATCAGATATATTAGTTATACCCTCGTAGAAGGAATTAATTTGGTTTGGTACATCAGTGAAATATAATTTATCAAAGAGTAAAGCGTGGTTAATTTTAAATTTTAAACCTTTAAAATTATTTAATAAAGTAAATAAATATCTTTCAGATTTATCTGTCTGTTCAGCTGTAGAGTTAGGAACTGTGACATTGCCTGGTACCTCTCTAAATAAATGAGTATTCCAATAGTTAAACTGGAATACTGATTTTTTATTTAACAGATATGAAAAATTAGAAATTAGAGTTTGTCCTTCTGTAAATGAGTGAATATTTTCTCTAACTTCATTATTGTAATTATATTTAAAATTGTTACTATCCCTTAAGTTTGAAAAATTTAAATAATAGTAATAATTATCATTCGATTTTTCGATACTTAGGCTATTGGTAATTAATCCATAGTTTCCTCTTTCTATTGTAAAATTAGAATTAGTTTTTTTTGTAAAAAATGGAATATTATTTAGATGTATAGTTCCTCCAATTGATCCACTTCCAAATATTGTAGAGTTTCCTCCATATGAAATTCCTAAATTATTAAATCCATTACTTGGTAATAGTTTTAAATCTGTTAATCCAGAAGCAGATGAATTTATTGGGATTCCATTCCATGATACTAAAGTGTGAGAAGCCGACGTCCCTCGAAATGATGGGGTATTTAAAGCACCATAACTTTTTACGTATATTGTTGTATTATCCTCCAAAATTTTATCAATACTATTTGAATAAGAAAAGTTTGATAAAGTTTTGTCAAATACATCATATCTAACACCAATTGAATGTTTTAACTCTTTAACGTCACTTAATTCAATTTCGTTTAGAATAATTGAATCTGCTATTGACTGTGAAGTCAAAAAACAGGGTAACCCTAAAAAAACAAATATATTAATTAATCTTTTTCTCATAAACCTACCGTTTTAACCAGAAACGAATTAGTTTTAATTTGATCTTAGTAGGTCTTCTGACTCAGTCCTTCCGATTTTTACCTTCCCGTCCTAAAACAGTGGTTGTATTATCAGAATAAATATGAACCTTACAGCTTCTGGTAAAGTTGAGGATTTACACCTCATTCCCTTAACACTAAAATCTGTGCAAAATTATAAAAACATACTAATATTTACTTTTATTTTTTAAAAAATAAAAAAGACCCTTTTTTAGGGTCTTTTATTTCTAGTAGCGTGAGGCAGATTTGAACTGCCGACCTCAGGGTTATGAATCCTGCGCTCTAACCAACTGAGCTACCACGCCATTTCGGTCAGCAAATATAATATTAATACAATTTAATAATAGTTTTTTAACAAAAAATTACGACCTATTTTTGTCAGTTAATATATTAGTATAATGTTTTAATGATCTAAGGAAAAAAACTAAAACCAAACTAATAAGCAAAACCCATAATACTACAGGTGTGAAGTTCAAAATATTTGTTTCTACATATATTCGGACAACATCAATAAAACTAAAACCAATTACAGCAGCTAATATCCCTGCATATTCTCTTCTTAATATACTTTTAAAAGACAATGGAATAGATGTTTTAGTATAATTCTTAAATGAAGGTATAAAAGCTGGAATTCTGTTTGACCATGTAACATATTCTTCTCCGAACTTTTTTTCTAAAAATCGTTCTTCAGCAAACATAATCCTCTCATAATACAACCAAAACAATAAACTTATAATAACAATAAAATAAATATTATATGTGAAAATCGCTATCCCTATCCAGATTAAATAGTTCCCTAAATATAGAGGATGACGGACTGTTGAATAAATTCCTACAGAATTTAGATAATCTGCAATTTGTTGTTTAGTATTTCTTCCAGAAGTACCCTTAGGGGTAGTTCCGATAGTGTAAAATCGAATTAGAAACCCAATAATAGAAAAAAAAACAGAAAGACTATTCCAGATAATTTGATCTCTATCATTCACCATATCTGTAAGAAACAAAAAAGGAACTGCAAGTAGAAAAAGTAGTACAGGAAACTGTCCCCTATATTTAAATAAAAAATTCCCCTGTTCTTCCCATGAATTAACTAATGACATAAAACTTTATTTATTCTGAAAATATTCCTTAAATTGCGACAAATTTAGATTACAAATCTACAAAAATAACCACAAACAAATTTATTATGTCATTAATAAAATATTCGCTAGAGTTTCCTATAAAAACCTCCATCAGTGTACTTTTTAAAAGACTTAGTACACCTAGCGGATTATCAGAGTGGTTTGCAGATAATGTAAATATAAAAAATAATATTCTCACCTTTTTTTGGGAAGGTTCGGTAGAAGAAGCAATTGTGTTAAAAAAGAAAAAAAATAAGTTTATACAGTATCAATGGTTAGATCATAAATCAGAGGAAAGATATTTTGAATTTGTTATACAAATTGATGATATGACAGAAGATATCTCATTAATAGTAACAGATTTTGCAGAAGATGAAGACGAAAAAGAAGAAGGTATTTTACTTTGGAGCAAGCAAATAGAAAACCTTAAAAACGCTATAGGAATTTAAAAGACATTTCTGGTGAGAAAACTACACCTATTTTTAATAAAATCCTTTTTACCACCCTTTATTGCTACATTTTTCATTGCAATTTTTGTATTGTTTATGCAATTTTTATGGAAGTGGGTTGACGAATTAATAGGAAAAGGATTAGAAACAGAAATAATCCTTAAGTTTATATATTATGCAGCGGCTCGTTTAGTTCCTCTAGCTCTCCCTATCGCAATGCTTATTGCGTCTATAATGACTTTCGGTAAACTAGCGGAACGACAAGAATTATCTGCATTAAAATCTTCTGGAATATCCTTAAGCAAAATTATGACGCCTTTATTAGTTGTATCCGTCTTTATTTCAATCATTTCTTTCAGTTATTCCAACTACGTTCTGCCAGTAGCAAACCTAAAAAGTGGCACTTTAATTTACGACATTCAAAAAACAAAACCCGCATTAAATATTAGAGAGGGAGAATTCTATACTGAAATAGATGGTTATACTATAAAGGTAAATAAAAAAGATTATTTAACTAACATCTTATATGGAATCATTATTTACGACCACAGCTCCCAACAATCAAACGATAAAGTTATTATAGCAGATAGTGCTGAAATGAAAATAACTGATAACGAACAATATTTAGAGATTAAATTACACAATGGATCCTCCTATATTGAGGTATACAACGAAGATAGACTTAAAAATTACGCTCACCAACGAATAAATTTTAAGGAGAATATTATTCGATTTGATTTAAAAAAATTTGGATTAAAAAGATCAGATGAAAGTATCTACAAAAACCATTATTCGATGATGAGTGTACAACAACTATCAAAATCTATAGACTCATTGGAAAAGAAACTTTCGGAAAGAGAAAATCATTTTATTCAAAATTACACCGAAAAGTTTAACATAGACTTAACTAGGGGTTCCTCAGACACAATTAAAAACAACAGAAACAAAAGAGAAATAATCGATTTAACAATAAATAAAGTAAAATCTACTAAATCAATATTAAAATCCAATTCCGATGATTTAAGATATCGAAAATCTATTATTAATCGACATAAAATTGAATGGCACCGAAAATTTTCGTTAGCATTTGCCTGTATTATATTATATATCATAGGAGCTTCTTTAGGTTCAATTATTAAAAAAGGAGGTTTTAGCATTCCTATCTTAGTTTCTATTTTGTTATTTATATTGTATCATATTCTCAATATATCTGGTGAAAAACAAGTAAAAGAAGTTGGATTGGATCCATTAATAGGTATGTGGATTGCAAACCTAATATTTACACCTTTAAGTTTCTTTTTGTTATACAAAGCTACAACAGACTCTTCCCTACTAGATTTTAGTTATTATAAACAATTTATTAATAAGCTATATAGTATAGGAAAATTAAATAAAAGCTAGTAATTTTGCTCTTAAATTATTTAGAAATGAACTTTAATACAATAGAGGAAGCAATAGCAGACATAAAACAGGGTAAGATTGTGATTGTTATTGATGATGAGAATAGAGAAAATGAAGGTGACTTTATAGCTGCGGCAGAGATGGCAAATCCAGAAATGGTGAATTTTATGGCAACTCATGGAAGAGGTTTAATTTGCGCTCCTATTATTGAAGAAAGATGTGAAGAGTTAGAACTGGAATTAATGATAGGTAAGAATACTGATGCTTACAAAACCCCCTTTACGATTTCAGTAGATTTAATTGGAAATGGATGTACTACTGGTATTTCTGCACAAGATAGATCTAAGACAATACAAGCTTTAGTAGACGAAAATACTAAACCTGAACAATTAGGAAAGCCTGGTCATATATTTCCTCTTAAAGCCAGAAAAGGAGGGGTTCTAAGAAGAGCTGGACACACAGAAGCGGCTATTGATCTTGCGAGACTTGCAGGTCTAAAACCAGCTGGAGTTATAGTGGAAATATTAAATGAAGATGGTTCAATGGCTCGTACCCCTGAATTGTTTAAACTATCAGAAAAATTTAACCTTAAGTTTATAACAATTAAAGATTTGATTGAGTACCGAATAAAAAATGAATCTTTAATATCTGAAGAAGTTGATGTAGAGCTACCTACTGATTATGGAGACTTTAAATTAAAAGCCTATAAACAATTAACTAACAATCAACTTCATTTAGTATTGTATAAAGGAGAATGGAAGGAAGGAGATGAAATTTTAGTAAGAGTTCATTCATCCTGTATGACTGGTGATATTTTTGGAAGTTGTAGATGTGATTGTGGTCCTCAACTTCAATCGGCTATGAATCAAATAGAAACAGAAGGAAAGGGTGTTATTGTATACATGAACCAAGAAGGAAGAGGAATTGGTTTATTAAACAAGTTAAAAGCATATAAATTACAAGAAAAAGGAAAAGACACAGTAGAAGCTAATATTGAACTTGGTTTTAATGCAGATGAGAGAGATTATGGGATTGGAGCTCAAATTTTACGAGCAATGAAGGTAACTAAAATAAAACTTCTATCTAACAATCCTAAAAAGAGAGTTGGATTAATGGGTTATGGTATAGAAATTATAGAAAATATTCCTTTAGAAATAGAATCTAATAAACATAACAAGTTTTATTTGGAAACTAAAAGAGATAAAATGGGACATTCTCTTAATAAACTAAATGATTAAAAGAATTGTCATTTTAGGTATTGAATCCTCATGTGATGACACTTCTGCTGCAATTATTTCGGACGGATATATTCTTTCCAACATTGTAGCTAACCAGAAAGTTCACCAAAAATATGGAGGAGTTGTACCAGAGCTAGCATCTAGAGCACATCAGCAAAATATAATTCCAGTGGTAGACATGGCTATTGGTGAGGCTGGAATAAGAAAAGAAGAATTATCTGCAATATGTTTTACTCAAGGACCAGGATTATTAGGATCCTTACTTGTTGGTAGTTCTTTTGCAAAATCTTTTGCCTTAGGGATGAATATTCCATTAATAGCAGTAAACCATATGCAAGGACATATTATGGCTCATTTCATTAAAGAAGTAGATAATAAAAACAGACATCCTAAATTTCCTTTTTTATGTTTAACAGTTTCAGGAGGGCATACACAGATTGTTTTAGTAAAATCTGTAGAAGATATGACTGTAATTGGACAAACACTTGATGATGCTGCTGGAGAAGCTTTTGATAAATCGGCAAAAATTTTAGGACTACCTTATCCTGGAGGTCCTTTAATTGACAAATACGGAAAACTGGGAGATAAACACAAATTTACATTCGGGAAACATCAAGTAGGAGAATTAGACTTTAGTTATAGTGGAATTAAAACTTCTATCTTAAGAGTTGTTGAAAAAGGTGTTGAAGAAAATCCTAACTTTATAGAAGAAAACAGAGATGATTTATGTGCAAGTATTCAACACACTATTATAGATATTTTAATTAAAAAGATAATGAAAGCTTCTAAAGAAACTGGTATCAAAGAAATAGCAATCGCTGGAGGAGTTTCTGCTAATTCATATTTAAGAGCTAGATTATTAGAACTAAAAGAAAAGTATAATAAAGAAGTTTATATTCCTAAATTTGAATACTGTACAGATAACGCTGCTATGATTGCTATTAGTGGATATTATAAATTTCTTGATAAGAATTTTTATAATCAATCAATTACACCAAAATCGAGATTATACTTGTAAGGTGCGAATTATTTTTTTATAAGAGTTCAGTATTTTTCGTTTAAGTTTAACTCATTAACCTCCAAAGTCGTCAAATCTTACATTTTCATCAGGAATTCCCCAATCATCAGCCATTTTAAGTACTGATTGGTTCATCATTGGTGGTCCACAAAAGTATAATTCAATGTCTTCAGGTGTTTCATGTTTACTTAAGTATTGATCAATTACAGCGTTATGTACAAAACCAACAAAACCATCACCATTTGGATCGTTAATATCTTTCTTTTCAGTCCAATTATCTTCCTCTTTTGCTTCAGAAAGAACTAAATAAAACCTAAAGTTTTGAAATTCTCTTTCTAGAGAACGGAAATGTTCAATATAGAATAACTCAGCTTTAGATCTACCACCATACCAATATGAAACTTTTCTTCCTGTTTTAATTGTTTTAAATAGTTCATATAAGTGAGAACGCATTGGAGCCATTCCAGCACCTCCACCAATATATAACATTTCAGCGTCAGAATGATTAATAAAAAATTCTCCGTATGGTCCTGAGATAGTAACTTTATCTCCTGTTTTTCTACTAAAAATATAAGAAGAAGCAACACCTGGATTTATATCCGACCAAGTGTTTTTATCTCTATCAAATGGTGGAGCAGCTACCCTAACATTAAGCATGATATTTCTTCCTTCTGCAGGATATGAAGCCATAGAATATGCTCTTGTCACCTCTTCATCATTTTTCATTACCAAACCTCTCATCCCAAAGGGACCTTCAGCCCAATCTTTCTCAAACTTATCCGGTTCTCCTGGATGATCTTCTGGATGTGCTTTTATATCCATTTCAGAAAAAGGTACCTCACAATCAGGAATTTCTATTTGTATATATCCTCCCGCTTCATAAGGCATTTCCTCAGGAACCTCTACTATAAACTCCTTAATATAAGTCGCTACATTATAGTTAGAAACAACTGTAGCCTCCCATTTCTTTACTCCAAATACTTCTTCCGGAACAGAAATATCCATGTCTTCCTTTACTTTTACCTGACATCCTAATCTCCAATTATCTGCTATTTTCTTTCTACTAAAATGAGGTTTTTCAGTAGGCAATATTGTACCCCCACCACTATGAACCTGGCATGTACATTGTACACAAGTACCACCACCACCACAAGCAGAAGGTAAAAATATACCGTTATTACTTAAAGTGGATAAAAGAGTAGAACCGCCTTCTACCTCAATTTCTTTTTCTCCATTTATCTTGATCTTTAACTTACCTGCAGGAGAAAGTCTAGATTTGACGAATAATAATAAAAATACTAGTAATAAAACTACAAATAGAAAAACTACTATACTACTTACTATTATTATTGACGTTGTTAATAATACCATCTTCTTAATTAATTTCTGATTCGTTATTTTCTACTTGAGCAACTTCTTCTATTGAAACTTCCTTCTTACTATCTTCTAATTTTATCCCCATAAAACTCATAAACGCAATACCCATAAGCCCTGTAATGATAAAGGTAATACCAAGACCTCTTAAGGCTGGTGGTACATTTGAATATCTAATTTTTTCTCTAATTGCTGCAATTCCAACTATTGCCAAAAACCACCCTACACCAGAACCAAGTCCAAATACTGTTGCTTCAGTAATCGTTGCATAGGATCTTTCTTGCATAAATAATGATGCTCCAAGAATCGCACAATTTACCGCAATAAGTGGTAAGAAAATTCCTAAAGAACTATATAATGCAGGAGAAAACTTTTCTACAATCATTTCTACTAATTGTACCATTGATGCAATTACTGCTATAAATAATATAAACGACAAAAATGATAAATCAACAGTTGCAAAACCCTCACCTAGCCAAGTTAAAGCTCCTTCTTTTAGAACATAGTTTTCTAACATATAGTTTACTGGAACAGTAATACCAAGTACAAAAACGACAGCCAAGCCTAAACCTACAGAAGTTTTTACTGTCTTAGATACCGCCAAATAGGAACACATTCCTAAAAAGTAGGCAAATACCATATTGTCAATAAATATGGATTTTATAAATATGTTTGCTAAATCTTGCATAATTTTAGTTTTCTTCTACTAATTTTTTATTTCTCATTCTTTGTATCCAGATGTAGACCCCACAGGTAACAAGTGCCATTGGGGGTAATATCATCATACCATTATTTTCATATCCTAACTCATACAACCCTAATCTTTCTAAAACTGGATATCCAAATAAAGTACCTGCACCAAGTAATTCTCTAAAAAAGGCTACAACTATTAATGGCAGAGCATATCCTAATGAATTACCAAGTCCATCCATAAATGATTTCCAAGGAGTGTTTGCTAATGCAAAAGCCTCAAGTCTTCCCATAATAATACAATTGGTAATAATTAACCCAACAAATACAGAAAGTTCTTTACTAACATCATATACAAAAGCTTTTAGTGTCTGATCTACTAAAATTACCAAAGTAGCAATCACGACAAGTTGTATAATAATTCTTATTCTTGAGGGAATCATATTTCTCATTAGTGAAACAACAACATTAGCGGTACACATAACAAAAAATGTTGATAAAGCCATCACCACTGCAGGTTTTAACTGAACTGTAATTGCAAGAGCAGAACAAATTCCTAATACCTGAACTGTAATAGGATTATTATCATCTAATGGATCCTTTATTAATTTTAAATTCTTCTTAGAGAATAAAGCTTCTTTTTTTTCACTCATAATTAATCTATAATTCTTTTATTAATATTAGATATGGAGTCATTTATCTCATCTTCGGTTACTATTTCTAGAGCTTCCTGTACTTGCATTGAAGGAGAAATACTTTTAAAATATGGAAGATATTTTGACAACCTCTCTTCAATCATATTAGTTACTCCATCGCAAGTAATAGTTCCACCAGATATTCCATCTACTTTATGTATATCTCCTTTAGCTCCACCCTTTTGTACAATAATTGACACAAATTTACCATCTTCCATTATCGTTTTACTTGTGAATGGATCTTGAAAGAAAGGTCTGTTTATCTCTGCTCCCAATCCAGGCGTTTCTGATTTATGGTCAAATACTGCTGCATAAACAGTATTTAAATCCTTCTCTAGTGATATAAAACCCCAAATTGGACCCCATAATCCTTTACCTCTTAATGGGATAATATATCTTTCTTCTCCATCAATTTCTGCAATATATAGAGGATATGATTGTTCCTTAATATCTTTTCTTAACTCTTTAGATAAGTCTATATTAAATGCAGACCCTTCTTGAATCTCACCTAGATGATTTAATACTAGTTCTTCTTTTATATAAATTGAATAATCTTTTTCAGCCAGTTCTCTACTCAGTTCAATTCCAACAGATTTTAATATATTCTGTTTCTTTTCTTGCTCTATATTTTTAGATTGTAATGGTTTTAATCCTATAGCAGCTGAGGATAATAAAGCAGCAACTATAATTACCATAAAAGTTGCAAATCCTATTGTATAACTATTTTTATTTACATCCATAATTTATGCTTTTGCTCTTTTAAGTCTTCTTTTAATATTCGCTTCAATAATATAATGATCCACAAGAGGAGCAAATACATTCATTAATAATATTGCTAACATCATCCCCTCAGGATAAGCTGGATTAAATACTCTAATTAATACTGCAAAAATTCCTATAAGAAAGCCTACAATTATCTTTCCTTTATTAGTAGAGGAGGCGGTAACTGGATCTGTAGCCATAAAAACTGCTCCAAATGCAAACCCACCTAATACTAAATGTACATGTGGAGGTAAATTCATAAATTCATTAGCTCCCCAGAGGTTAAAAAGATATCCCATAAAATAACCACCAACAAAAACTGACAAAATGGTTCTCCATGAGCCAATACCAGTAATTATTAGCATGGCTGCTCCAATCAATATTGCAAAAGTCGATGTTTCAGAACATGACCCTATCATTGATCCATTAAAATAATCTATAAACATGCTTGATTCATATACTAAATCTCCAGAAGCATAGTCAGCTAATGGAGTTGATCCACTAATTCCATCAGGCATTGTTTGTTGTTCTGATATCCAGATCTTATCCCCACTTAAATGTGCTGGGTATGCGAAAAATGCAAATGCTCTAGCTGTTAGCGCTGGATTTAAGATATTCATTCCTGTTCCACCAAACACCTCCTTACCAATAACTACTGCAAATATTACAGATACAGCTAACATCCATAATGGTATTGAAATTGGCATTATCATAGGAATTAATAATCCGGTAACTAGATAACCTTCATTAACCTGATGTCCTCTGTAAATAGCGAATGCAAACTCTACTGTTAAACCCACAATATATGACACCAATATTAAGGGTAACATTTTGATTGCACCATAACTAAATTTAGTGAAAAATTCCGCTTCTTCACCTATAGCACCATAATAAATATTACCTATGTTCCACATACCAAAAAATAAAGCTGGAAGTAAAGCAATTATTACTGTCATCATCGATCTCTTTAAATCAATTGCATCTCTAATATGAGATCCAAATTTCGTAGTATGGTCTGGAACAAACAAAAAAGTTTCGAATGCATCATAAGCTGGATACAATTTTTGGAGTTTTCCCCCCTCTTCAAAATGAGGTTTTACCGAATTTAGTAGATTTCTAAATATTTTCATTAACTATTTTCTTTTTTGATTAAATCTAAACCTTCTCTAATTATTTTTTGAACCTCAACTTTTGAGGTACATACGAATTCACACAAAGCAAAGTCTTCTGGTGAAACTTCATAAATTCCTAAATTTTCCATCATCTCAATATCTCCAACCATAATTGATTTAATTAAATGAGTTGGATAAATATCCATTGGAAGAACTTTTTCATACTCACCACTAAATACATAAGCTCTTTCCTCTCCATGTAAATTTGCATCCAAATCATATTTTTTTGTTGGAGTTAACCATGAAAAATAAGACCTGGAATTAGAAAACTTATTTAAACCAGGAGATATCCAACCAAGGAACTCAGATTTATCCCCTTCTGGTATTACAGAAAGTTGATAATCATAAAAACCAATACTTCCATGTTCTTCGATTTTAGTTCCTGTCAAAACATCACCACTAATAATTCTTGAATTACCCTCTTTCAGGTTATCTTTTAGTAAATTCGATACAGAAGAACCGGCAATAGATCTATAATACTTAGGTTTCTTAATTTGTGACCCGGCAATTGCAATGATTCTTGATGCATCATACTTACCTTCATTAAACAAAGTAGCAATTGTTAATATATCTTGAGGCGATAGATACCAAATAATATCATCTTTATTTATCGGATCAATATGGTGAATCTGTACTCCCACATTTCCTGCGGGATGTGGTCCTGAAATTTTATTTATTTGTACTCCTTTAGCATCTGTAAAAACTTTTGATGGATTAGAATATCCATCTAAATTCAAATGAGTAGTTCCTGTTGTTAGTTTTGTTATAATATTTAATCCTTGCTGAAATAATTCTTCTTTACCATAAAGTGCAAAATCATTATCAATACTTATAGGAGCAGAATTAAATGTTGAAATAAAAATTGATTTTGGCATGTCACTAGGATTTGCAATAATATCATAAGGTTTCTGTCTTATAAAAGGCCATACTCCATTTGCACACATTTTATTAATTATTTCTTCTCTACTCATATCATTTACAGAAGCAGATGATAAATTTTCATAAGAAATATCTTTATCAGCAGTGAGTATTACTTTTAATATTTTTCTTTTTGCTCCTCTAACAACATCAGTAATTTCTCCACTAAAGGGACTACAGAACTTCACTTTCTCATTATACTTATCAATAAAAACAGGTGTTCCTGCTTTTACATTATCTCCAACTTTCACAATAAGTTTTGGTGTTAATCCATGAAAATCAGTGGGTTTTAATTCGTAAGTTTTAGCAGATTCAGCAGTAGAGTAAACTTGTTCGGCCTCACCTGTAAGTTTTATGTTAAGCCCTTTTTTTAAACGAATATCTTCAGACATCTTATATTTATTAGATTTTTCGGCTGCAAAATTATACATTTGCTTTTAAACAAAATAACATTTGAAATATTTTTTTTATGAAAATTTATAATTTTATAAACACTTTATTTTTTTTGATGTTAATATCAAATTTCACCGCAAGTTCACAAAATAATAATTCTATTTTGAAGAATAATCTTATTGATAGAAATATACATACAGCTCTTTTACACAAGCAAGATAATCCTCTTTCATATCCTATTATAAGATTAAATTCCGAAGAAAAACTTCAGTTAAGCTTTGATGATTTCAATACAGATTTACGAGATTATCACTACACCATAATTCATTGTAATTCTGATTGGACCTCTTCAGATTTAATGCAATCAGAATACATAGATGGATTTTTTGAAAACAGAATTGAGAATTATGAATTTTCTTTTAACACTTTGCAGAAATACACAAACTACCAATTAGTTTTTCCGGAGGAATATTTACAGCCGACCTTATCTGGAAACTATATTATTTCTGTTTTCGTAAATAATAATCCTGAAGAAATTGTATTACAAAAGAGATTTATGATCTTAGATGAAAAAATTTCAGTTAGTGCAAATGTAAAAAGAGCTACTATTATAGAGGATAGACAATACAAACAAGAGGTTGATTTTATCATCAATCATGGAAATATGGACGTTGCTAATCCGTATTCAGACATAAAAGTAGTACTAAAACAAAACAACAGAGAGGATAATTCCATTACAAATCTGAAACCCTTATTTGTAAAACAAAAACAATTGATATACGATTACGAATACGAAAATAGTTTTGAAGCAGGAAATGAATACAGATACTTTGACAGTAAAAGTATTAGATATCAATCCGAAAGAATAAAAGACATTACAACTAACAGCAATACTATTAATGTAGAATTGTTTTCCGACATTAGTAGGTCGTTTAACGAGTTTATAAGTTTACCGGACTTAAATGGAAACTTTCTTATAAACAAGCAAGAAGCTTGGAATTCGGAAACTGAAGCAGAATATGTAAATGTACAATTTTCCTTATTGGAAAACAGAAAATTAAGTTATGGGGAACTGTACCTAATAGGAAGGTTTACAGATTGGGAGATAAAAGACAAGTATAAATTAATATGGAACGAAAATACTAGGAAGTACGAATGTAACACTTTATTAAAACAAGGATATTATAATTACCTATATGTACTTAAGGATAATAGTAATAACAAAACTAATTTATCTTTTATTGAGGGTAGCCATTATCAGTGTAAAAACGAGTATTATATTTATATTTATTTCAGAGATATAGGAAAAACATACGATCAACTTATTGGATATCTTAAAACATCATCTGATTTGTTTTAAGATTTAATTATATAGTTATCTTTGCCCTCAAATAATTAAAATAAAACAAAATGTCGAAAGGATTTTTTAATGTGCCTATTGCTAGTTGTGAGCCCGTAAAAAGCTATGCAGAAGGGACTCCCGAAAGAGAAGAATTATTAGCAGAATACAATAGAATGTATAATTCTAATGTAGATATACCTATGTATATTGGGAGTGATGAAGTGTATACAAACGATAAAAGAAACTTATGTCCACCACATAATCATAGACATGTAGTGGGAACCTCAAACTATGGTGGAGCTAAAGAAGTTCAACAAGCTATAGATGCAGCTATGGAAGCCAGAGAAAAATGGAGCAAAATGAGTTGGGAACATAGAGCGTCGATCTTTTTAAAAGCTGCAGATTTATTAGCCGGTCCTTTCCGTGCAAGGATGAACGCATCCACTATGATAGCACAGAGTAAAAATGTATTTCAGGCAGAAATAGATGCTGCCTGTGAACTAATTGACTTCTTTAAGTTTAACGTTCAGTACATGTCACAACTATATAAAGAACAACCTGAATCTTCTCCTGGTATTTGGAACAGAATGGAACATCGACCTTTAGAAGGTTTTGTATTTGCTCTTACTCCATTTAATTTTACCTCTATATGTGCTAACCTATGTGCAGCTCCTGCTATGTTAGGAAATGTAGTAGTTTGGAAACCAGCAGAAACACAAATATACTCTGCGAAAATAATAATGGACCTATTTAAAGCAGCGGGGCTTCCTGACGGTGTTATAAACATGGTTACAGTAAGTGGAAAAGAGATTTCGGAAGTTGTATTTCAAGATAAAAACTTTGCTGGATTACACTTTACTGGATCTACAAATGTATTCCGTACTTTATGGAAAGGAATTGGGAACAATATAGAAAAATACAAATCTTACCCTAGAATTGTAGGAGAAACAGGAGGTAAAGATTTTATTATTGCTCATAAATCTGCTGTATCAGCAGAAGTAGCAACTGCAATTAGCAGAGGAGCTTTTGAATATCAAGGACAAAAATGTTCTGCTGCTAGTAGAGCCTATATCCCTACAAACCTGTGGGAAGCTGTAAAGTCTCAAATTGTTGAAGATGTAAATAGTTTTAAAATGGGATCACCAGCTGATACTTCTAACTTTATAAACGCAGTTATTTCCGAAAAAGCTTTTGATAGTATATCTTCTTATATAGACTATGCAAAGAATTCTGATAAAGCAGAAATTATTGCAGGTGGAAATTACGATAAATCAGTAGGATACTTTATAGAACCAACAATTATTGTAACTACAAATCCTAAATTTAAATCTATGGTAGAAGAGATTTTCGGACCTGTAATTACTATTTATGTATATGATGAAGATAAGTGGGAAGAAACACTAAAAATTGTAGATGCTACATCAGAATACGCACTTACAGGTGCAATTTTATCAGTTGATAGATATGCTGCAGAAACAGCTTGTAAAATGTTAGAAAATGCTGCTGGAAACTTCTATATAAACGACAAACCAACTGGAGCTGTTGTAAGTCAACAACCATTTGGTGGAGCTAGAGGGTCAGGCACAAACGACAAAGCAGGATCAATACTTAATTTATTAAGATGGGTTTCTCCACGAACTATTAAGGAAACTTTTGTACCACCTACAGATTATAGGTATCCTTTTTTAGGAGAATAATTGGTGAATTTTTATAATCTGAGGGAGTAATAAATCCTTTTCATCATTTACAATAATATAATCAGATAGATTTTCTTTTTCCTCTTGCGAAATTTGATTCTCTATCCGATTTTTTATTTCCTTTTCAGAATAACCATCTCTTTTTACTGCTCTATCTATCCTAATATTTAAAGGTGCAGAAACACAAATAACAGCATCTAAACCTTTATCAGATCTACTTTCAAATAAAATAGCTGTTTCCTTAATCACATAAGAAGAATTTTGTTGTTTACACCAATCTATAAACTCTTGTTTAACTACAGGATGGATTATATTATTTAGATTTTCCAATTTTTCTTTATCAGAAAACACAATAGATGCCAGTTTTTGTTTATCTAATAACCCATTCGTATAAATATCATCTCCAAACAAGTCTTTTACTAAAGATATTAAATTATCAGATGAACTCATTAATCTCTTGGATTCAACATCCGCATTAAAGACAGGAATTCCTAAAGAAGAAAATACCTCTGAGACATAGGTCTTTCCACTACCAATTCCACCTGTGATTCCTATTTTTTTCATTTGGTTTTTATTACATTAAAATATAAGGACTCGTACAAAGGCAAAATACTTGGTAAGTTAAATTTTTGCGCATGTTTAAAAGCATTGTTTTTAAATTGCTCTAATCTTTCCTCATCAGAGAGTAATTTTATTACATTTTCACTCATTTCTTGCACATTACCTACATCAGATAAATAGCCTGTCTCATTTTGAATATTTACTTCTGATAATCCTCCGGAATTAGTAGATATTACAGCATTTTCAGAAGCCATTGCTTCAAGTGCTACTAATCCAAAACTCTCTGTTTCTGAGGGTAAAACAAAAATATCTGAAATAGATAAAAACTCCTCTACAGACTTTAATTTTCCCATAAATTTTACTTTTTCAGAAATCTTTAATTTTCTACATAGTCTTTCTGCTCTTACTCTATCTGGTCCATCTCCAATCATCAATAATTTTGACGGTACTACCTTCTGAACATTATTAAATATTTTAATTACATCCTCTACCCTTTTCACCTTTCTAAAGTTAGAAATATGAACTAATATTTTCTCATCATCCTTAGCTATTTTAGACCTCAATTTCTTATCTACCTCCTGAGAATATAGATTTAAATCTATAAAATTTGGTATCATTTTTATCTCTTTCTGAATACGAAAATGAGAATGTGTTTCCTTAATTAAATCTTCTGAAACTGCTGTTACAGCATCTGATTTATTGATAGCGTATTCAATAACAGGTTTAAAAGATTTATCTTTACCTAATAGGGTTATATCAGTACCATGTAATGTAGTAACTATCGGAATGTGTAACCCATAAGTTTCCAAAATATGTTTTGCTTGGATTGCTGCAGAAGCATGAGGAATAGCATAATGAACATGTAACAGACTTAAACCT
This sequence comes from Flavobacteriales bacterium, assembly GCA_002697625.1. Classification (GTDB taxonomy): domain Bacteria; phylum Bacteroidota; class Bacteroidia; order Flavobacteriales; family BACL11. The sequence goes on along the minus strand of NZWX01000014.1, from coordinate 811 downwards.
TCATGCAATACAACATCTACTAATTTGGAGGTTAAGTTTAGTTCGTATGGGGTATAATCAAACAATGGGTAGTCTGGTACTGAAACTTCATGAAAAAATGTGTTTTGACAAAACACATCTAATCGAAAAGGTTGACTATAACTTATAAAATGAACCTCATGACCCTTTTCTGCTAATGATATACCCAATTCTGTGGCTACCACACCACTTCCTCCATAGGTAGGATAACATACAATTCCTATTTTATGTTTTTTACTTGTTTCCAAAATATTTATATATCTCCTTCATTATCTCAGTTCTGATATCCATTCGTAATAATTTTAAGTTTTCTGCATCCGGATGTATTCTATTGGACAAAAATATATAAATTAATTCGGTATTAGGGTCTACCCAAGCAATTGTACCTGTAAATCCTGTATGCCCAAAAGAAGATAGAGATACTCCTTCACAAGTAGGACCTCCTTCTTCTGGCTCTGGCTTGTCAAAACCTAACGCTCTTCTATTGTTGTTTTCTGGAAACTGACAGGCAGTGAAATCTTGTAATGTGGACGAACTAATATATCGTTCTTCCGCATATTCTCCCTCATTCAGATACATTTGCATCAACTTTGCCAAATCATTTGAATTTGAAAAAAGCCCAGCATGACCACCAACTCCTCCTAACATTGCAGCTCCCATATCATGCACATAACCTTTAATTAACTGACTCCTAAAAATGTAGTCTTGTTCTGTGGGAACTATTCTATCTTCATCTAGATGATCTAAAGGAAGGTAGGTTAAATTCTCCATTCCTAGCTTCTTATAAAAGTTA
>NZWX01000013.1 GCA_002697625.1 Flavobacteriales bacterium | reverse complement strand
CGTTTACATCGATCTCATCATAAGAGAAAAAACCAGACTCTCGCAACACCTTTAGATATTCCACAGAACCTGGATAACGCAAAGTTTTTTCTATCATGTTTGGAACATGTTTCATGGTGTAAATTAATGTCCTTAATCCATCTGAATTCCAACTTTCTAGAGTTCCTATTTTTTCAAACTCTACCAATTCAGTGTCTGAAAGAGCTTCTTTTACTACTAATTGAGAATTCTGTACAAATCTAGCAGGTCGGATATATTCTTCAATCACGTCTATTGGAGAAAATACTGCTTGATATTCATAAGGCCATTCTCTTTTTATAGGCAGCCCTCCAACCAAACATTCATAATCAGTAATTTTCATATTCATATTGTGGTATCCAAAAATGATATTCCCCATTCCAGGAGCTACTCCACAATCCATTACTGCTACCACTCCTTTTTCTTTTGCTAAAGCATCTAAACCAAAAGGGTCCTCAGGATAAAAGGATATATCCACAATATTCTTACCATTCTCAATTACACCTTCCATCATCTTATACCCCATAAATCCAGGTACTGCACCAATTACTAAGTCAAAATCCTTAATAAGATTTTGTAGAGTTTCCTTATCAGAAACATCAGCACAAATAGTGTTGATATCTGCTAACTTATCTAAGTTTTTTTGAGAAACATCTACTGAGGTAACCTTGTGGCTTTTAGACAAATCTTTAGCCATTACACTACCAACCAATCCAGCTCCTAAAACAATAATTTTTGCCATTATACTGCTACTTTTCCTTTGATATGAGGATGTGGAAAGTAATCTACTAATTCAAAATCATCAATAGTGAAATCAAAAATACTTTTCACTTCCATATTAATTTTCATTTGTGGTAATGATTTCGTATCTCTACTTAATTGTAATGCTGTTTGCTCAAAATGATTAGTGTAAATATGAGCATCTCCTAAAGTATGAACGAAATCACCAACTTCCAAATCACAAACTTGCGCCATCATCATTGTTAAAAGTGCATAAGAAGCAATATTGAAAGGAACACCTAAAAAGATATCCGCACTTCTTTGGTATAACTGACAGGAAAGTTTTCCATCTGCTACATAGAACTGAAAAAAGGCATGACAAGGAGGTAGAGCCATTTGCTCAATTTCTCCTACATTCCAAGCACTCACAATAATTCTCCTACTATCAGGATTGTTTTTAAGTGTATCTACTACTTGAGATATTTGGTCAATATATTTTCCGTCTGGTGCAGGCCAAGATCTCCATTGGTATCCGTATACATGACCTAAATCTCCATTTTCATCTGCCCATTCATCCCAGATTCTTACTCCATTATCTTTGAGGTACTTTATATTAGTCTCTCCTTTTAGGAACCAAAGCAGTTCATGAATTATCGATTTTAAATGTAACTTTTTGGTGGTAACACATGGAAAACCTTTTGATAAATCAAAACGCATTTGGTGTCCAAAAACACTTTTTGTCCCTGTTCCAGTTCTATCTTCTTTCAACGTGCCCTCTTTCATCACGCGTGTCATTAAATCTAAATATTGTTGCATTTATTCTTAAATTAACATTCCTACTATTACAGCTGTAAAAAGTGAAGCTAATGTTCCTCCAATTAAAGCTAAAAAACCTAATCGGGCAAGATCACTTTTTCGTTTTGGAGCAAGAGCTCCAATACCTCCTATTTGTATCCCAATGGAAGCAAAGTTAGCAAAACCACATAATATATACGTTGCTATAATTATTGATTTTTGTTCTACAAAAACTCCTGCACTTTTCATCTCTCCTAAAGAAACATAAGCTACAAATTCATTCAATACTGTTTTTTCTCCAAGTAGTTGGCCTACCAAAAACATATCTTCCTTACAAACACCCATCAGCCAAACAATAGGTGCACCAATATATCCTAAAATCATATTGAATGAAAATTCAGTATATGAAGTGTTTTCAGAAATCCATACATTTAAAGAAGTCCAATCACCTATTTTAAACATAATATAATTTGCCATGGACATTAATCCGATAAACACTAAAAGCATAGCTCCAACATTTACTGCTAATCTAAGTCCATCGGTTGTTCCTTTCGAAATCGCTTCTAAGGCATTACTTCCCATATCAGCCTTACTAACCTCTAATTTGGTTTCAAATTTTTCATGCTCAGGTATTAAAATTTTTGCGGCAACTACAGCAGCTGGTGCTGACATAACAGATGCCGCTAATAAATGTTTAGCAAAAATTATTTGTTGCACAGGATCATCTCCACCCAAAAAACCAATATAAGCTGCCAAAACACCACCAGCAATAGTAGCCATCCCTCCACTCATCAAGCAAATCATTTCTGACATCGTCATCTTTTCTAAATATGGTTTTACCAATAGTGGAGATTCAGTTTGTCCTAAAAAGATATTTCCTGCAGCAGCGACACTTTCAGGCCCTGAAAGCCCCAGGCTCTTTTTCATTAACCAAGCAAAGCCGTAAACGATTTTAGGTATAATTCTCCAATAATAAAAAAGTGATGTTAATGCTGAAAAGAAAATTACTGTAGGTAATATCATTACTACAAAATTCATAAGTGGAGATTCTATCACTCCTGTTTCGAATGATCTGAAAAGAAACATAGTGCCGTCTTGAGTGAAGGAAATGATTTTAGTAAATATTTTTCCAACAAACTCAAAAGATGAAGAAACAAAAGATACTTTTAAAATAAGTAATGCAAATGCGATTTGAATTCCTAATCCTTTAGATACTAACATCCAATCAACTCCTTTTCTGTTAGTACTGAATAAAAAGGAAATTAATAAGAGTGAAATTATTCCAAGTAATCCTCTAAAAAAAGAAGAAAGAGAAAACCCTGATCTTGTAATTGTAGAAGAGTTTACTCCTTCTTTAATAAAGGCGTAATTGATTCCATTCTCATTTAGCATTAAAGCTTCTTTAGTAAGAGAAATATGGTAGAACCTGATAGTGTCTATAGGTAAATCATAATGTAAGGATAAAATCCCCTCTTGTAATTTCCACTCTCCCTTTGCAACTAAGTTTGCTTCAGATATCTCATAATTAAAAGTGAAATCTGCATTAATTTGCATCTTATCATCAGAGGACAGAGGTTTTAGATTTTCTCCAAATTCTACTGTATCAGGAAGTATAAAATTAAAATTCCAGTTACCTATAATATCTTGAGAAACAGTAGGGATTGACAAAAACGATACAAAAATAAGGAAGTAGAATTTTCTCATTTATTTGTCTTTTCTTCTATTAATCTCATCTCTTATTTCAGAAGCTCTTTCATAATCTTCTGAATCAATAGCCTCTTTCATTTCTTTTTTTAATTCACCTAACGAAAGGGTTCCCAAAATATCTATCCTAGACTCCTGGTCCTCCAAATTATCATCTTGATACGAAATAGTATAATCATCTGAAAGTATAATTCCGGCTTCTTGCAGAATATCGTTGTAGGTAAAAATAGGGCACCCCATTCTGATTGCAATCGCAATTGCATCTGAGGTACGAACATCTATTTCTAACTCTTCATCTCCATCCATAAAACAAAAGAAAGAAGCATGAAACACTCCCTCTCTTAAGGTATGAATCAGAACTCTACTTATCGTAATATTAAAATTATTAGTTATCGATTTGATAATATCATGAGTTAAAGGTCTTTCCGGATTTTGACTACTCTCTAGATATATAGCTATAGAACCTGCATTACAAGGACCAATTACAATTGGTAATTTTCTTTCCCCTCCTATTTCCCTTAAAAGTAAAACATATGAACTCTTATGAGAACTGCTAGGTTCTAATCTCTCTATGTCTAACTGTACTAATTTCAATTTTTAGTGTTTCAGTTTTTTAAACGCTTCAATTAATTTCGGAACCACCTCAAAGGCATCTCCAACAATACCATAATCTGCTGCCTTGAAAAATGGAGCTTCAGGATCTGTGTTAATAGCAACCATCACTTTGGAAGAATTTACTCCTGCCAAATGCTGAATTGCGCCTGAAATTCCTATTGCAATATATAAATCTGCTGTTACCGGTTTTCCTGTTTGTCCTACGTGCTCAGAGTGAGGTCTCCAACCAATGTCGGACACTGGTTTAGAGCATGCTGTTGCTGCTCCCAATACATCTGCTAATTCTTCAATCATGCCCCAGTTTTCTGGACCCTTCAATCCTCTTCCTGCAGAAACAACAACCGCTGCTTCGGAAATCGAGACCTTTCCAATAGATGTCTCTTGTCCATCAAATGACAAACTTCCTGTTTCCGAAAAATCTGAATTTTCTATTACACAATCTACATTATTTTCTAATAATCCAAATGAATTTGGAGCAATACACAAAATTGTTTTTTCTGTATTTGATTGCACTACCTCAATCGCTTTATTAGAAAAAGATTTTCTTTTAACGACTATATCAGAAGATTCTGAAAGAGAAATAACATTTCCGATACATGCTGAGGATAATTTTACAGATAATCTAGGAGCTATCATTCTTGCAGTATGTGTTCCTGAAAAAATTATCACAGCTGCATCTGAAGAAAATTTTGATATAACTTTTGATGCAGATTGACTATCTCCTTTATTTATTAACGGAACAGATATCACCTTTGAAGCTCCGTAAGACCCTAACTTTAACAATTCATCATCAGACACCTCTTCTAAGGATACTGCCACTAAATTTGTTCCTAATAATTTTGCTGTTTCACTTGCATAAGAAACCGCCTCAAAAGTACTTTTTCTAAAATTTCCTCCCCAACTTTCTGTATATACTAATACTGACATTTTTTATATTTTTTTAATTAAATAACCTTTGCTTCATTATGTAACAAATTCACTAGTTCAGGAACATTAGACGCATCAACTAACTTACAACTCCCCTTTTCCTCTGGTTTGGCAAAACTTACAGTAGAAGAATATGTATTAGAGGAAGTAGGTTCTAGAACAGACAATGGTTTTGTTCTAGATTGCATGATACCTCTCATATTAGGAATCCTAAGATCACTCTCTAATACTAATCCTTTCTGTCCGCCTAAAACCATAGGAAGAGAACAAGAAATCATTTCTTTTCCTCCATCTATTTCTCTTACTAATTTTGCATTATCCCCGTCAATCTCCAAACCGATACAAGCATTAACAAAAGGAAGATCAGTCATTTCAGCAATCATAGCAGGTACAGCTCCTCCATTATAATCAATGGACTCTCTACCAGCAATAATTATATCAAAATTATTTTGCTTTATGTAATTCGAAATTTCAAGAGCGACAGAATAACTATCTACTGGAACCATATTAATTCTAACCGCATCATTGGCTCCAATAGCTAAAGCCTTTCTCATTACAGGTTCTACTGTTGTGTCTCCAACTGTAATAACCGTTACTTTTCCATCTGTAGATTCTTTAAGTATCATAGCTCTTGTCAGTCCAAACTCATCATAAGGATTAATCACAAACTGAATTCCATTTGAATCAAATTTTGTATTGTTATCTGTAAAGTTAATTTTAGATGTTGTGTCAGGAACGCTACTTATACACACTAATATATTCATCTTTTATATTTTTATTAAAATTAGATAGCAAATCTAATAAAAATGATGTTTTAATTTCGTAAAAAATAATAAAAACTAATACAAATACGTACTTTCAATAAAAATACTATTTTTGTAGTCCTTTTTACAAACTAAAAAACTAAAAAATGAAAATAGAATCAATGATGATTTATGTGCCAATAATAATGGCGATTGTGGGATTGTTATATATGACAATAAAGAAAAGCTGGGTAATGAAACAAGACCCAGGAGATGGGAACATGAAAGAAATTTCTGAACACATATACGAAGGAGCTTTAGCTTTTTTGAATGCAGAATACAAACTACTTTCAATATTTGTAATAATTGTAAGTATTCTACTATTTATTGTTTCAACAATTGTACCATCGACACATTGGATGATTGTAATAGCATTTATTTTCGGAGCTGTATTTTCTGCATTTGCAGGTAATATAGGAATGAAAATTGCTACTAAAACCAATGTAAGAACTACACAAGCTGCCATCTCAAGTTTACCAAAAGCATTAAAAATTTCCTTTGGAGGAGGAACTGTTATGGGGCTAGGTGTTGCTAGCTTAGCTGTACTTGGTTTAACAGCTTTTTTTATTATATTCTATAACTTTTTTATGAGTGGATCATGGACAAATACTCATGATATGACTATTGTTTTGGAGACTTTAGCAGGATTCTCACTCGGAGCTGAGTCTATTGCTTTATTCGCTAGAGTAGGTGGTGGTATTTATACTAAAGCTGCTGATGTGGGAGCTGATTTAGTAGGAAAAGTTGAAGCTGATATCCCAGAAGATGACCCAAGAAATCCTGCTACAATTGCTGATAATGTTGGTGATAATGTTGGTGATGTTGCAGGAATGGGTGCGGATTTATTCGGATCTTATGTTGCAACAGTATTAGCTGCAATGGTACTTGGAAACTATATTATCAGAGATATGGGAGGAGCTATTGATGATGCCTTTGGAGGTATCGGACCAATTCTTTTACCAATGGCAATTGCTGGAGCTGGAATTATTATATCTATGATTGGAACTATGCTTGTTAGTATACAAGATAATGATGCAAAAGAAGATAAGGTAATGGGAGCTTTAAACAAAGGAAATATTACCTCTATTATACTAGTTGCCATTTCAAGTTATGTATTAACAATGTATATGTTACCAGAAAAATTGATGATGAATTTCTTTGGAGAAGGAACTATAGAAGTAAGTTCAATTAATGTATTTTATGCAACTCTTGTAGGTCTACTTGTTGGAGGGGTTATTTCATCAATAACAGAATATTATACTGGTTTAGGTAAAAAACCTATTCTTAAAATCGTGCAACAATCAAGTACCGGAGCTGCAACAAATATTATTTCCGGTTTAGCGACGGGTATGATTTCTACTTTTCCTTCTATATTATTATTTGCAGGAGCTATCTGGGCTTCTTATGAGTTTGCAGGGTTCTATGGTGTAGCAATGTCTGCTTCAGCAATGATGGCAACAACAGCTATGCAACTCGCTATTGATGCATTTGGTCCTATTGCAGATAATGCTGGTGGTATTGCGGAAATGAGTGAACAAGACCCTATTGTTAGAGAGAGAACAGATATTTTAGATTCTGTTGGTAACACAACTGCTGCTACTGGTAAGGGTTTTGCAATTGCATCCGCTGCATTAACATCATTAGCTTTATTTGCTGCTTATGTAACTTTTACAGAAATTGATGGAATTAATATTTTTAAAGCTCCAGTTTTAGCTATGTTATTTATTGGAGGTATGGTTCCAGTAGTATTCTCTGCCCTTGCAATGAATGCAGTGGGGAAAGCGGCAATGGAAATGGTCTATGAAGTAAGAAGACAATTTAATCAAATTCCTGGAATTATGGAAGGAAAGGGTAAACCAGAATACGATAAGTGTGTTGACATTTCTACGAAAGCATCATTAAAACAAATGATGGCTCCAGGATTATTAACTATTTTATTCCCAATAGGGATTTCCTTTTTACCAATGTTATTCGGAATGGATAATAAAGAAATTGCTGAGATGCTTGGGGGATATATGGCAGGTGTAACAGTTAGCGGTGTTTTATGGGCTATTTTCCAGAACAATGCTGGAGGAGCTTGGGACAATGCTAAAAAATCATTTGAAGCAGGAGTTGAAATTAATGGAGAAATGACATACAAAGGTTCGGAAGCTCACAAGGCGGCTGTTACTGGAGATACTGTTGGTGATCCTTTTAAAGACACTTCTGGTCCATCTATGAATATCTTAATTAAACTGACTTGTTTAATCGGTTTAGTAATTGCTCCAATCTTAGGAAACGGACACGAACACACTAATGATTTAGATAATAAAGTTAACACTGAAATAATTAATGAAAACGATTCACAAGAAGATGAATTAACTATAGAATTAAACTAAATTATTAAAATCATATATTATGAAAAAATTATTAAACATCTTAGGAACACTTTTACTCTCTGTTACTATAATTTCATGTGGTAATGAAACTAAAGACCATAATGTAAAAGAAGAAAACATTGAAAACACATTAGTAGAAAAAAGAGAAATTATAGAAATTTTAAAACACAAAAGCATCATATTTGCGAAGAGTGAACGTTTTGACTTCAATACAGATTTTGAAAATGATATGATGTCTATTAATACAATTGTCTTACCAGCTGACAAGTTAGTCTGTATTGCTGAGACTAAGTTATGTGAAGAGCTAACCAACTTTATTGCTGGAAACGAATTAGTTTATAACTCTTTCGAACAGCACTCTAAGATAAATGATGACGAAGCAGAATATAGACTAATGCAGCATGGGACAATTGAGATTAATGATACTCCTTATAGCGGAATTCTATACTATAATGGTGAGGGAAATAATGAAACAGGATCATGGTTTCATGGAAAACTCATTTTTGAATTACCTGAAGTGAAAGCATTAAAAGGGGAGTCAGTAATATTAGAGTTAAAAGGGAAGAGATAATTAGTTTTCCCAAATCCCGATCGGGGGTTTTCAATTGTTATAGTTTAACTATTAGAATAGGCCATTAATTTCTGCATCAATCTTCTCAATTATAGATCCTAAATCTTCTTCACTCTCAGAAAAATTTATACTATCTACATCAATTATTAATAAATTTCCTTGGTCATATTCAGAGATCCATGCTTCATATCTATCATTTAGCTGAGTAAGGTAATCTAACCGAATGCTATTTTCGTAATCTCTACCTCTTTTCTGAATTTGACTAACTAATGTTGGAACAGAAGCTCTTAAATAAATCAACAAATCAGGCCCGTCTACTAATGAATCCATTAAACTGAAGAGTTCCTTATAATTCTCAAAATCTCTTGTAGACATTAATCCCATAGAGTGAAGATTTGGAGCAAATATAAAAGCGTCTTCATAAATAGTTCTATCCTGTATAAAGTTTTTATCTTCTTTTTTAATATCTATAACTTGTCTAAATCTACTGTTTAAGAAATAAACCTGTAGATTAAAACTCCACCTTTGCATATCCTTATAAAAATCATTTAGATACGGATTATTTTCCACATCTTCAAAATGAGGTTTCCATTTATAATGTTTTGATAACTTAGTAGTAAGTGTTGTTTTTCCTGACCCTATATTTCCGGCTATTGCTACATGCATATTTTTAAAATTTTTGATAAAAATAAAAAAACTTTGGTGTTTATTTAAGTTTTATAATATCAGAATAGAATTAATGTTAATAAGTTGTATTTAATTCCGAAATTTCTTTAAAAATTTCTGTTGAGTTGTCTAATCTAGGTACCTTATATTGACCTCCTAATCTGTTGTTTTTTTCTAACCAGTCATAAAACAATCCCGATTTTGCTTCAACAATTTCTGGAGGAAGTAGTACAAAATTATTGTTTCTTTTTGATTCATAATCAGAATTTAATAATTTCAAATTAGTATCTAAATCTAATTTAAAATCCTCTAATGAATCTGGTTTCTTTGAGAATTCAATAATCCACTTATGATAGGCAACGGCCCTTTCCACAAAGACAGCAGATACAATATAGTCCGAAATCATACACTGATGTTTCTCTGAAGCTAATCTTAAAGCTTGATCCGTATTTTCCACCATTAACTCCTCCCCTACAGCATTTATATAGCTTTGGGTTCTTCCAACAATTTTTATTCTAAATGGATTTAAGCATGTAAATCGGATGGTGTCCCCTATAATATATCTCCATAAACCAGCATTTGTAGATATTACTATCACATAAATTTCTCCTAACTCTATATCTCTTAAACTAACAGTATTTCGTTCCCCCTTATTAAAATTTGATAAAGAGATAAACTCATAAAATATTCCATAATCTAACATCAAAAGCAAATCCTTCTCATTCTTCTGATCTTGTATACCAAAAAACCCTTCTGAAGCATTGTATCCTTCCAAATAATTCATGTCAGATGAAGGAATCATATGACTAAACTGATTTTTATACGGACCAAAATTTACACCTCCATGCATATAGAGTTCTAAATTTGGCCAAACTTCTGTAATATTATTTGCTCCAGATTTTTCAATTATCTTATGTAACAAAACCAAAACCCAAGAACAAACTCCTGTAATATTAGTTATGTTCTGCTTTATGGCTTGATTTGTAATTAAATCCAATTTTCTATTCCATTCTTTTAGAAGTGAGGTTTCCAGATCTGGAGAACGGTGCATATTTACCCAAAATGGGAAATTTTTGATTAAGATAGCTGACAAATCTCCCTCAATAAATCCAGAAACATTATTCAAACTCCCACCCAACATTAAACCCTTTCCATTAAATATATTGGTATCTGGAAAATTAGTACAATATAACGAAAGCATATCCTTCCCTCCTTTATAATGACACTCTTTCAACGACTCTTCTGAAATAGGAATATATTTACTTCTATCATTAGTAGTTCCAGATGATTTTGCAAAACACTGTACTTTTCCTGGCCATAATACGTTCTTCTCTCCTTTTTTCTGTCTGTCTATATATGGATACAATTCTTCATAGCTACGAAGAGGGACTTGATTTTTGAACTCATAATAAGATTTGATATTTTTAAAATTATGATCTATTCCAAAAGAAGTTCCTTTAGCTTTAGTTATCAAGTTATCAAATACTTCTTTCTGTACCTTAATAGGGTGGTTACGAAAAAAATCAATTTGATGAATTCTTTGTCTCATCAACCAAGAAAGAAACGAGTTTTTAAAAGGAAAGTTCATGAATATTTCGTATTTTTATTGCAATAAAAATACGAAAAAATATGAACAGAGATACGTTGAAGAAAATGGACACAGAACTAAAGGAGGTAGTTCACTACACTCTTGATATTCATGGTACCACTCATAATATGAACGATTATATAGGTAAACAAATTAAGATTAGTTGGAAGGGGAAAATAATTTGCCATTGTGGTAAAGAAAAGAAAAAAGTTTTTCGTTCAGGATTTTGTTACAATTGTTATTGGACATTACCAGAAGCATCACAAAGTATATTTAAACCGGAGCTATGTACTGCACATTTAGGTGAAGAAGAAAGAGATTTAGAATGGGAAAGAAAATTTCAACTAGCACCCCATTATGTATATTTAGCAAACTCAAGTGGGATAAAAGTAGGAATAACACGAAAAAGTCAAGGGGTAGTGAGATGGATGGATCAAGGAGCGAGTCAAGCTATTTTATTAGCAGAAGTACCAAATAGAAGATATTCTGGAGATATTGAAGTATCTTTAAAAAGGTTTGTAGATGACGTTACTAATTGGAGAAAGATGTTAACAGGCGAACCACAATCTGTAGATTTAGTAAAGTTAAAAGAAGAACTATCTGAACATGTTCCAGAAGAACTCCAGCAATATATCTTACCAAATAATACTGTTACAGAAATATCATATCCTGTAACAAAATACCCAACTAAAATAAAAAGCGTAACGCTAGATAAAAATCCGATATTAGAAGGGGAGTTATTAGGAATAAAAGGTCAATATCTTTTATTAGATGAAGATAGAGTATTTAACATTCGATCTCATGAAGGATATATAGCTGACTTTTCGTACCAATCAATAGAAAAACAAGGACTGTTATTCTAACGGATATCTAATAAAAAAGGCAATCTTGCTTGTATCTTATCTGCAGATTTTAAGAATTCTAATTGTCTAATTGTTTCTTCAGAAAGATTCAAAAATTCTGAAAATATAATTTTATGTTCTAATGAAAATCCTTTTAACAAGTCTTCAAGTTCATCCGTTTTTTTTGGCAAAGTAATTACTCTATAATCCTCAATTTCAGACAATTTTGCAGCAGTTACAATTGCATCTTCTAATCCTCCAATCTCATCAACTAAACCAATTTCTTTTGCATCTATTCCGCTCCAAACTCTTCCTTGGCCTATTTCATCAACCTCTTCCTTAGTTAATCCTCTTCCTCCTGAAACATGGGATATAAATACATCATAGATATCCTCTACTGACTTCTGTATAACATCCACCTCATAGTTGGTTAATCTTCTATTTCCCCGACCTACATCAGAATATTTGTGAGTATTGACAGTATCTATATAGATTCCTAATTTATCATTTAATAATTTACTGTTTGGCAATAATCCGAAAACTCCAATTGAACCTGTAAGAGTAGTACTATTTGCAAATATCTTATCTGCGGTACAAGCAATATAGTACCCTCCGCTAGCAGCATAGTTTCCCATAGAAACAACAACTTTCTTCTTTTGTTTTGCAAGATTAATTTCTCTTAAAATAATATCAGAAGCCAATGCACTTCCACCTGGAGAGTTAATCCTAAAAACTATTGCTTTTACTTTATCATCTTCTGCAGCTTTTCGAATTGCTTTTACTGTAGTCTCAGAACCAATAGTATTATAACTTCCCTCACCAGTATTTATACCTCCAGTAGCATAAATAATTGCAATTTTATTTTCACTTATATTTTCTTTCTTTGTATTAACTTCTAAATATTCTGAGAATTTTATATTGTTCTCCGATTTTTCTTCTAGTATACTGATAACTTCATCCTCATATTTTAATTCATCTACAAAATTCAGGTCTTTACAAGAAACAGCGGAACTTAGTTGCAACTTATTTATAACCTCATTAATTTTACTTGTCGAAATATTTCTTTGCTCAGAAACACCTTCTATAATTTTATCTGAAATTGAGTTTAATAATTTTTCCAGCTGTTCTCTATTTTCTCTACTCATTTCATTAGACATATAAGGCTCTACAGCACTCTTAAATTTTCCATGCCTTATAACTTGCACATCAATTCCTATTTTATCGAAAAATCCTTTATAAAAAAGAATACCAGCACTTAATCCATTAAACTCAACCATTCCTTCTGGGTTCAAAAACATCTTATCAGCAACTGAAGATAAGTAATATCCTAATTGAGAATATCCTTCTGAATAGGAATAAATAAATTTACCCGAACCCTTAAACTCTATTAACTTTTTTCTAATTTCTTCTGCCTGAGAAAATCCTAGCTGAACTTCAGAAAGAGTTAAATAAATTCCAGATATTCTACCATCATTCTTCGCTTTTTCAATATTATCTAAAACATCTTTTAACTCCATATTAGCTGAAGTTGAAAAATCTAATCCTTCTAATTTCGGAAGTGGATTGCTTGAAGTTCTATCTAAAATAGCTTTATCGAATTTTATGTTAAGAATTGTGTTGTTTTTTACAACTACTTCTTTTTCATTTGGTATTAAAATAGAAACAATAATCAAGAAAAAAATAAATAATAATATAATTGATAAAAACCTGGAAAGTGTGTTTTTTAAAAAGCTTTTCATAATAAATTTTTAAGAGTATAAAACTACAAAAAATTATCTATTCATTTGTTATCTATTCCTATATTTGAACAACCATTATTTATGAATACAATATACATACAATTAGGAAGTAATATGGGAGAGAGACACTTCTATATAAAAGAAAGTCTGCTTCAAATCGAGAAGATTCTTGGAACTATTATTTACGAATCAAAAACCTATGAAAGTAGTGCATGGGGAGTTACAGAACAAAGAAACTTTTTAAACAAAGTTATATCTGTTAAATCTGATTTTTCCGCTAAGGACACATTAAAAACTCTACAGAAGATAGAAGATAAGTTAGGAAGAAAAAGAACAGAAAAATGGGGAGAGAGAACCATTGATTTGGACATTTTATTCTACAATAACGAAATAATAAACACAAAGGAATTAACGATTCCTCATCCTTATATACAAGATAGAAGATTTATTTTAATGCCTTTCGCAGAAATGAATGGAAAGTTTATTCATCCAAAACTAAAAAAAGATATTTTTGCATTATTAAAAGAATGTAAAGACACTGAAAAGGTTTCAGTTTATGAAATATAATTTTTTAGTTATAGAAGGAAATATAGGAAGTGGCAAAACAAATCTTGCAAAGCAAATTGCTATAGATTTTAATGGTAAATTGATTTTAGAAGAATTTGCAGACAATCCATTCTTGCCTAATTTTTATCAAGAAGCCGAGAAAAATGCTCTACCCTTAGAACTGTTTTTTATGGCAGAAAGATTTCACCAATTAAATGATAAAAAAAATAAATCTGATCTTTTTTCAAAGTTTGTTGTAGCAGATTATTCTTTCTTCAAATCTAAAATATTTGCTCAGAACAATTTGAAAGAAGATGAATTGAATTTATTTAACAGACTCTATGATATTATGTTCTCTAACGTAAAAAAACCAGAGTTACTAATCTACCTTCACTCAAAAGTAGAGAGGTTACAGCAAAACATAAGACTTAGAGGAAGAAAATTTGAGCAAGAAATTAAAAATGAATACCTAAAAAGTATAGAAGAGAAATATTTTGATTACTTAAAGAAACAAAGAGATTTCCCGGTGTTAATTATAGATGTTAGTTCCATTGATTTTGTAAACAATAAAGAATCCTACAAGAACATTCTAAAGGAAATTAACATTATTACAGAGGAAGACCAAATTAGAAGTATAATACTAGAATAACCTCTTACATAAATTTCAACCCATTCGCCATTTACTGTTATGCCCCAAAAATGGGTTTTTTTAACTTTTTATAAGTCTTTATTTTGTTAGAGAAATAAATTTCTCATGATCTCTATAATTTAAAAACTCTAAATCTTTTAGAGATTCATTTTTATACATTTCAGATTCCTGAATTGCTTTCTCCAAATTCTTAAATAACATAGTTGTATTACCTGACCTTGCTCCTGCGATTGCATTTAAATAATAACATGCCGCTGTGTTCTCTGAACAAGTACTATTATTATTCCCATACAAAATACTTGCTAAAGTTGCATTATATGTGTCCTGACCTCTATAATATCTACATGCAGATCTATAATCTCCCCTCCTAAGATTTAAATTTCCCTTATTATAATTACCAGTATTTGCCTTATCAAACAATTTTTGAGCTTTATTTAACTCTCCATTCCACGACGCAATAATACCAAAATTTGTGAGTACAGATGATTCATTCGCTCCTCCATTCTCTTTTGCTTGATTTAAATTTTCTAATGCTTTATCCAAATTTCCTGCAGAAAGATAAAAAACAGCGATATTATTATACGCTCTCCAATCGTTATGTAATTCAACAATTGTATTATAAATTTCTAATGACCTAGAAGAGTTCTCCTTTAAAGTAGCAGAATATAACAACTCTTCCACCGATAATTCAGAAGGATTCGTTGTAGAAAGTAATACAATCTCTTCTCTTGTCTTTTTTGGTTTGTAAGAGTTGATTGTAATTTCAGATTTTCTTAAGTATTGTAACACATCATTCTCTAACGCATCATATACCTGAGCCATATCTTGTAATAACTCTCCTTTCTCTTTCTGAGATTTTTCTTTATTTCTATCGGTTAAACTCAATATTGTACTCTTTTCTAGAATGGAGGAGTTTTTTACCAGATTGTTAAATCCTTCCCAATCAGCACCTGCGGAAGACAACTTATAATGATCATCATTAAAAGACCCCTCTGCTTTAAGTTTTTTCAGTAAATATTTTGCATACGTTAAAGTACTGTTTTGTCTATTATCAGAAAGTTCTGTATTAATTTTTTCTGTTCCTTCAGGTGAAGATGAAGATTTAATAACAAAAGATTCGGTTTTATATCCTAATTCGATAAAGTTTTTTAATTTTTGTACATCTTCATCACTTTTTTCTGTAGTTCTAATATTACTTTTATTTACCAAAAAGTATATAGTAGCTGTTTCTGATATAGTTTCTACTTCTTTATATCCATGATTAGCAACCGCAACAATCTCATCATTCTCTACTCTCATTGATGTAGCGACAACGCCTTTTGCAATTATAACAGGACCCAAAATTTTATTATCATCTTCTAGAGTAGCTAATGCTCTAAGTTCTAAACTAGAATTTATCATCCCCTCTTTATATTTAATTTTATCTGAGTAAGTAAAATCCCCTCCAGATTCAAAAAATATAGTTTCCTCCCCACCTGTTGCTTGCTCTCCTTGTAAAATAACTGATTTTAATTTTGTCTCAACTCCATCCTCTCCAATTATTACTGGTATAATTTCAACTGTGGCTTTCTTTGCAAAATATTTTTCAGGGAAGCTCCCCTTTAAATCTACAACTACATCACCCCCATGAACCTCTAATACTGTAGGAGTTTGTTCGTAAGTAACTTTATCATAATCAGAAGCCATCTTCTCAAGTCCACAACCAAAAAACGACATTACAATCGTTAAGAATAAAAATAATTTATTATTACGCATTTTTTATAATTTTATAATTAATGCAAATATATAATTATTGGAACAAAATATATTATAGTACTACTTTATCTTTATAGAGGATATTAACAAATCTATTTAATTAATTTTAAGTAAGTTTGCAATAAACAGTAAATAATTATGAAAAAATATTTAATATTTTGTTTTGGAATGATATTTGGATTAAAATTAGTTATTGCTCAGGATAACACTAATACAAACCATTATTCAATTAAAGTTAATCAAGAGGAAACTACAAAAAAACAAAAATTGAAAAAATTATCTTCTAATAATTTATTTAATAATATTGAATTTGGATTTATGAGTGGAGTAACACAATTTTATGGAGATATAAAACAGTTTGACTTTAGACCTAGTTATGCTAGATTTTTTGATGAAATAAAGCCATCATACGAACTATCAATAAGTAAAAAAATCAATCCCTTAATTTCTCTAAAAGGAAGTTTTATTACTGGTAAATTTGGAGGAATACACAGCGAGAAGATTGGTGATAATTATGAAGTTTATGACCCATACACTAATTTCTATGAAGGGGAGGGTGAATATTTTGTAACTCATTTTAATGAGTTAGACTTTCAACTATTGTTAAACTTATCAAACGCAAGCGCATTTTTTTCAAGTCTTAGTTTAGATAATTTCGATTTATTCTTCAAAACTGGACTAGGACTAAATACATTTAATAGTTTAAATAGAAATTTTAGCGGAACTTATATATATAGCTATGGATATGAAGAAGGTATTTATCTACAGAATGACAACTTTATAAAAAAATCGTTCTTAGAGTCTCCAAAAGAAATAGTATATATATATGGGATTAGTTCATCATACAACTTAAATAATAAAATCAATCTTAATTTTGACATAACAAAAAGGAAATCAAATACTGATTATTGGGATTCTCACGACAATAACGCTAATAATGACTTCTTTAATTTTTATGCTTTTGGAATATCATATAAAATCTTAAATAAAGAATTGAAAGATTGGTTAACACCAATAGAGAAGTTAGAAAAAAACATTAACTCTACTACTGCAAATATAGAATGGCTTTCAGAAGATTCTGATCATGATGGAGTTTCTGATGCATTTGATAAAGAACTAAATACCCCTATGGGAGTAGCGGTTGATGGGTCCGGTGTTTCTTTAGATGTTGATATGGACAATATTCCTGATTATAAAGATGAGGACCCCTTTTCATCTAGAGGAGCAATTGTTGATAATAATGGTGTAGAATTTGATTCAGACAATGATGGGATACCTGACAGTAAAGATTTAGAAAACAATACTAAAATAGGGTCTATAGTAAACCAATACGGAATTTCTGTTTCTCAAATTTCTGCAACAGGAGATAATATTTCTTATTTTCCATCTATTTATTTTGAGAGCGGTAGTTCATACATTAATAATTCCAACTTAAAAAGAATTGCAACTATTGCAATGGTCATGAATAGTAATCCGAAGATCCGATTACAAGTTATAGGCAATACAGACAAAAATGGGACAATGAAACATAATCAGCAGCTTGCTCACAAAAGAGCAGAATCTGTAATTGATTATCTAGCTTCTAATTTTGGGATTGATAAGAATAGATTTGAAGCAAAAAGTAATGGAGAAACAAAGCCTCTTTCGAATGAAGTGAGTTCTCAGGAATTTCCAAATACAAATACTTTATCTGAAATAAACAGAAGAGTAGATTTTCAAATTATCCCGTAATTTTATTATACAAATCCCAAAGTACCACACCAATACTAACTGAGATGTTTAAAGAGTGTTTTGTTCCTATCTGAGGAATTTCAATACAGTAATCTGAATTATCTATTACCGATTGTTGAACTCCATTCACTTCATTACCAAAAACAACTGCTATTGGTTTACCTGTTAATGAAAAATGATGTAACAGAGTTGAATTTTCTACTTGTTCTACAGAACAAATTGTATATCCTTGTTTTTTGAGTTGTAAAATAGCATCATCTGTGTTATCTATTTTTTCCCACTCTACTGATTTAGTTGATCCAAGAGCAGATTTTCTTATTTCTTTATTTGGTGGAGCAGAGGTAATTCCACACAAATATACTTTCTCTATTCTAAAAGCATCTGATGTTCTGAACGCGGAACCTACATTAAGTGCAGACCTAACATTATCCAAAACAACTACGATTGGTGTTTTATTTGATGATTTAAAGTTTTCAACACTTATTCTTTCTAATTCGCTATTCTTTAACTTTCTCATATATTATATTTGTAGTCGCAAAATTAAAAGAATTAAATTGGCAAAAACGAAATTAAAAGTACAAAAAGAAACTCCATTAATGACACAGTTTAATGGAATCAAAGCTAAGCATCCAGATGCACTTTTACTTTTTCGTGTAGGAGATTTTTATGAAACTTTTGGAGAAGACGCTATTAAAGCCTCTAAAATTTTAGGAATTGTTTTAACCAATAGATCTAACGGATCCTCAAAAATTGAACTTGCTGGATTCCCCCACCACTCTATAGATACTTATCTGCCAAAACTAGTAAGAGCCGGGGAAAGAGTAGCTATTTGCGATCAGTTAGAAGACCCAAAGAAAACTAAGAAGATTGTAAAAAGAGGAGTTACAGAGCTAGTAACTCCTGGAGTTTCCTACAGAGATACTTTATCAGACCAGAAACGTAATAATTTTTTAGCCTCTGTATTTTTTGGTCCAGAAAATATTGGAGTGTCATTTTTAGACAATTCCACTGGAGAATTCTTACTAACAGAAGGAAAAACCGATTATATAGACAAACTTCTTCAAAGTTTTTCTCCTTCTGAGATTATATATCAGAAAGGAAAGAGAAAAGAATTTGAAAAAAAATTCGGAGATCGATTCTTTACTCACACATTAGACGATTGGATTTTTACTGGAGATTATGCTAAGGAGTTATTGTTAAAACAATTTAACACCTCATCATTAAAGGGATTTGGTATTGAGAAATTTTCAAGTGGAACCATTTCTGCTGGTGCTGTTTTGCATTATTTAAAGGAGACTCACCATCACCTAACACAGCATATATCTACAATAAGCAGAATAGAGCAAGACAAATATGTATGGATGGATAGGTTTACTATTCGAAACCTTGAATTATTTTACTCACCTAACGATCAAGCTAAAACACTGATTGATATTTTAGATCATACAATCTCTCCTATGGGAAGTAGAATGATTAAAAGATGGGTAGCTCTACCATTAAAAGAAAAATCTGAAATAGAAAAAAGATTAAATGTAGTTCATCATATTATAAAAGAGGAGGGGTTTAGGCAAGTTATAGAAGAAAATATAAAACCTATAGGAGATTTAGAGAGATTAATTTCTAAAGTATCTACAACCAGAATTAGTCCTAGAGAGTGTAATCAAATAATGTTGTCCTTAAATTCAATAGCCCCGATAAAAGAAATCTGTTCTCATGCTGACAACAATCAATTACAAATTATTGGAGAACAACTAAACCCTTGTAAAAACATATCTGAAAAAATAGAAAATACTATTACAGAGAACCCTCCAGTAGTATTACATAAAGGAAATGTTATAAAAGAAGGGGTAAGTTTGGAATTAGATGAGTTAAGAAACTTATCAAAATCCGGGAAGGATTATCTACAGCAGATACTCGAAAGAGAAACAGAAAGGACAGGAATCCCCTCTTTAAAGATATCTTTTAATAATGTTTTTGGGTATTATCTTGAAGTAAGAAATATACATAAAGATAAGGTGCCTGAAGAATGGATCAGAAAACAAACTTTAGTAAGTGCCGAGCGATATATTACAGAAGAATTAAAAGAATACGAGTCTAAAATACTTAGTGCTGAGAGTAAAATTACAGAATTAGAAGCAAAGTTGTACCATGAGTTAGTAAGTAGTTTATCAGAGTATCTGCACCCAATTCAGATAAATGCTCAATTAATCTCTCAACTAGATTGTCTGTATTCTTTTGCTATAATTGCAAAAACAAATAATTATAATAAAGCAAACATAACAGACGGAACGAATATCCTAATAAAAAAAGGGAGACATCCTGTTATTGAACAGCAATTAAAATCTGGAGAAAGCTATATACCAAATGATGTTCAACTAGATAGAGAAAACCAGCAAATAATGATGATTACTGGTCCTAATATGTCTGGGAAATCCGCATTGTTGCGACAAACTGCACTTATTATACTTATGGCACAGATTGGAAGTTTTGTGCCTGCAGAAGCAGCTGAGATAGGAATAGTTGATAAGATTTTCACTAGAGTAGGAGCTTCTGACAATATCTCTATGGGAGAGTCTACTTTTATGGTTGAGATGAACGAAACAGCAAGTATCCTGAACAACATTTCAGAAAGAAGTTTAATTTTATTAGATGAAATTGGTAGAGGAACCTCAACCTATGATGGTGTATCTATTGCATGGGCTATTGCAGAATATCTACACGAAAACACATGTAAAGCAAAAACACTTTTCGCTACACACTATCATGAGTTGAATGACATGACAAACACTTTTGAAAGAATAAAAAACTTTAATGTTTCTGTAAAAGAGATGGGTAAAAGAATCCTTTTTATCAGGACCTTAAAAGAAGGAGGTTCTGAACATAGTTTTGGGATACATGTAGCAAAAATGGCAGGAATGCCGAAAAAAATTATAAAAAAGAGTGAACAAATACTAAAAAAACTAGAAAAGAGCAGAACGAAAGAAGGGGAGAAAGATATAATTAATCACAAAGAGGATATGCAACTTAGCTTTTTTCAATTGGACGACCCTACTTTAATTCAGATACAAGAAGAGATAGCAGGAATAGATATCAATACTTTAACTCCTGTAGAAGCTCTAATGAAATTAAACGAGATAAAAAAACTAATAGGAAAATAATAAAAGAGTTGGCAATATTGAATATTTAATTAAATTTGCCGACCTAATGCGAGTGTAGCTCAGGGGTAGAGCATCACCTTGCCAAGGTGAGGGTCGTGGGTCCGAATCCCATCACTCGCTCTAAAGTTCTAAAAAATCCTGCCCGGGTGGTGGAATTGGTAGACACGTTGGACTTAAAATCCAATGGACATTATGTCCGTACGGGTTCAAGT
>NZWX01000012.1 GCA_002697625.1 Flavobacteriales bacterium | reverse complement strand
GGTCCTTGGTTAAAATACAGAGGTCATTTGGATAATATTTCAAATAACTGTTTAATCGGTGCAGTAAATGCATTTGGAGAAGAAACAAATGCAGTTGTTAATCAAATCAATGGTGAAGTGGATGAAGTTCCGAATGTAGCAAGAGAATATAAAGCAGCTGGAATTGATACTATTGTAGTAGGTGACCATAATTATGGAGAAGGATCATCAAGAGAACACGCTGCTATGGAGCCAAGACATTTAGGTGTAAGAGCAGTAATAGTAAAATCCTTTGCTAGAATACATGAAACAAACTTGAAAAAACAAGGTATGTTAGGATTAACATTTGCAAATGAATCTGATTATGATTTAATAAAAGAAGATGATACTTTCAACTTTTGTGATTTAACTGAATTTTCAGAAGGGAAACAATTAACCTTAGAAATTATACATGCCGACGGCACAACTAATACTATCATGTTGAACCATACTTATAATGACGCTCAAATTGATTGGTTTAAAGCTGGATCAGCTCTTAACTTAATAAGGAAACAAAATTCTTAATAAATTTATAACTATAGAGGATTATATTTTTTTTATCAAATTCTAAGGTTAACTTATATTTCTATTTACTGGATTATTACTTAGTCAAGATGGTAGAAAAGCTATTATCACTCATTCAAAAGAAAATATCAAAACAGAAATTCTAATAAACAGGAATTTCCTCTAAAAAAGTGACTGCATTAGTGTCATAATCCATACTACAACAATAGTGTTTCATGCCATTTGTTACAATTAGGTATTGAACTTTTAATTTTGAGTTATATTTTGCAATTTGATAAAATGTATCTTGTGTAATTTTAACCTCAGGTGCTTTACATTCTATAATTATATTTGGATTACCATCTGTATTATATAGTACAATATCTGCTCTGCTTTTTAACGAGTTATATTTTACCATTTTTTCTATCCCCATTAATCCTAAAGGATATTTCTTCTCTTTATTTAAGTAATGAATAAAATTTTGTCTTACCCATTCTTCAGGAGTTAGTAATAAATATTTTTTTCTTACAACATCAAAAATATGTGTTTTTTGTTGAACCACTTTCAATTTGAGTTTGTAAATTGGCAGACTTAAAATTGGTAATTTTTTCACACTTCAAATTAAATGAAATATCAGGATATCATAACACAAATAGACAATAAAGTTTTTCAACCAGTCTATTTTTTAATGGGAGAGGAAACATATTACATTGATAAAATATCCGATTATATTAGTAAAACTATTTTAAATCCTGAAGAAAAAGAGTTTAATCAAACTACTCTATACGGAAAAGACATTGATGTTGCTACTATTGTTTCAGAAGCAAAGCAGTTTCCATTCGGATCTGAATACAGAGTTGTTATCATAAAAGAAGCTCAGGAGATAAGGTCTATAGACAAACTAGATTCTTATTTAAACCACCCCTCTCCTTCGACAATCTTGGTTATTTGTTATAAATACAAGAAAATAGATAAAAGGAAAAAATTCGGAAAAGAACTTTCTAAAAAAACAATACTATTCGAAAGTAAAAAACTATACGACAATCAAGTGCCGTCTTGGATAAAAAATTATGTAAAAGAATTAGAATTTAGTATTGATGATAAATCATGTAGAATACTTACTGAGTATTTAGGAAGCAATCTATCTAAAATTAGTAACGAACTTAATAAATTAGTTCTAAATCTCCAAAAAGGAGATCGAATTACTCCAAAAGATATAGAAGATAATATAGGAATAAGTAAAGATTATAATATTTTTGAATTACAAAATGCCTTAGGAATTAAAGATATTTTAAAATCTAATAGAATAATAAAACATTTTTCAGAGAATCCTAAAAGCCACCCTTTTGTACTTACAGTGTCTTCATTATTCAGTTACTTTCAAAAAATAATGATTTACCACAACCTAAAAGATAAAAGTAAAAATAATGCCGCCTCTGCCTTAGGAGTAAATCCGTTTTTTGTATCTGCTTATCAAATTGCATCAAAAAACTACTCCATGAGTAAATTGTTTAAAATATTTACCTACTTAAAGGAATACGATTTAAAAAGTAAAGGGATAAATAATCCTTCTACAAACGAAAGTGAATTACTAAAAGAGCTTACTTTTAAGATATTACATTAATATTACTTACTAACCAAGCTATCTTATTATATTTGCCAACATTTTATTTGAAAGATGAATAAAAATATTTTACTTCTATTTCTAGCAATTTTCTTAAGCCTAAATCTATTCTCTCAGAAAGGAACCATAAGAGGATTTGTATCGGACAAAGAAACTGGAGAACCAATATTATTCTGTAATGTGTCTATTGAGGGAACAGGTTATGGTTCTCAGACAGATTTAAATGGAATGTACACCCTATCCAAGATACCTATTGGAGAACATAAAATTATTGTAACTTATGTAGGTTACGAAAAATTCTCAAAAAATATTATTCTTAAAAGAGGGAAAATTCTAGACTTAAAGATAGAACTTAACACCTCCACTGTTAAGATAGATGAGGTAGAAATTTCTGCCGATAGGCTAGAGATGAAAACTGATGTAAAGGCTGCTTCTATAAAAATTACTAATGAAGATTTAAACTTAGTACCTACAATTGGTGGAGAGGCAGATTTAGCACAATACATGCAGATTATCCCTGGAGTCATTTTTACAGGTGACCAAGGAGGTCAACTATATATTAGGGGAGGATCTCCTGTTCAGAATAAAGTTTTATTAGATGGAATGACTGTTTATAGTCCATTCCATTCTATTGGTCTTTTTTCTGTTTTTGATGCGGATATAATTAAAACAACTGATGTTTATACAGGTGGATTTTCTGCAGAATATGGAGGAAGAGTCTCTTCTATTATGGATATAAAAACAAAGGAGGGAAACAAGAAAAGAATTCAAGGAAAACTATCATCAAACACCTTTGGAAGTAAATTATTATTAGAAGGACCATTTAAAGTTAATGGAAATAGCTCCTTTCTTTTTTCTGGCAAGACTTCTTATTTAGATAAAACTTCAGAACTCCTTTACAACTTTCCTATGCCCTATTCTTACACCGATTTGTATGGGAAACTTACATTCGGATCTCAAACCGGAAGTAAAGCAAATCTTTTTGGATTCAACTTTCAAGACAATGTGAATTATCAAGGAATATCTGACTTACAGTGGAATTCGGTCGGAATTGGTTCTGATTTCTTCTTAATCCCTGGAAACTCTCCGGTATTAATTGAGGGGAATTTTGCATATTCTAAATACCATATTACTCTTGAAGAAGCTTCTTCTCCTCTAAGAGAAAGTTCTATTATAGGAGGAAGTATGGGATTTGATTTTACTTCTTTTTTACCAAAAGGAAAAATTAAATATGGTTTTGATGTTTATAGTTTTCAAACTAATTTTTTAACTTTTAATTCTGCAAATGCAAAAATAGAACAGAATGAAAATACATCAGAATTTTCAGCGTATATAAATTACCAATATAATGCTGACAAAATTATATTTGAACCTGGTTTCAGATTGCAAAAATATAATCTGGAGACATCTCCTGAACCTAGACTTGGTATAAAATATATTGTTTCTGATATACTGAGATTAAAACTTGCTACAGGTTATTATTCTCAAAATATAATGAGTACAATTTCGGATAGAGATGTTGTTAATCTATTTTATGGATTCATTTCTAGTCCTGTAGATTTACCATTAGATGAAAATGGAGAAGAATATAAAAATAAAATGCAAAAAGCAAGACACATTATAATAGGAGGAGAATATGATATAAACCTAAAAACTGATTTCCAAGTCGAAGGATATGTTAAGGACTTTACTCAACTTACAAATATAAATAGAGAAATGATATCCAATTATGATAATGAATTTATAGTAGAAAGAGGAATTGCTAAAGGAGTAGATTTTTTATTAAAATATAAAAATAAAAGATTCTATTTATGGACAGTATATTCTCTAGGTATAATTCAAAGATACGAACAAGATAATATTTACTTCCCACATTTCGATAGAAGACATAATGTAAACTTGGTAAGTAGTTACATGTTTGGGGGAAACAATAGTTGGAAAGCGGACGCTCGTTGGAATCTAGGATCTGGATTTCCTTTTACTCAAACACAAGGTTTCTATGAGAACATACCTTTTTCTGCAGGAATTAATACAGATTACATAAATCAAAATGGAGATTTAGATGTAATATATGGAGATTTAAATCAAGGGAGATTACCATATTATCATAGATTGGATTTATCCTTATCTAAAACTATAGAATTCTCTAAAAATACAATATTAGAAATTACCGTATCTGTGACTAATGCCTATAACAGAGAAAATATATTCTACTTCAATAGAATAGAACACGAAAGAGTAAATCAACTTCCTATATTACCTAGTGGAGGGATTACTTTAAGATTCTAAATTACATCTCAAAAAAAATAATATTTGTTTATTAATGAAATGCTATTACACAAACTAGTATTTTTATTATTTTTGTATCTTATTTATAAAACAACAAAACATTGAGCAAATCTCCTACAAAATACTTATTTGTAACCGGCGGAGTTACTTCTTCACTAGGAAAAGGAATTATTTCAGCTTCGCTTGGAAAACTACTTACTTCTAGAGGGTATTCTGTAACCATTCAGAAACTAGATCCATACATAAATATAGATCCCGGGACAATGAATCCGTACGAACATGGAGAATGTTTTGTAACGAATGATGGTGCAGAAACTGATTTGGACTTAGGTCATTACGAACGTTTTTTAGACAATGAAACATCTCAAGCAAATAATGTTACGACCGGAAGAATATACCAAACCGTTATAAATAAAGAAAGAAAAGGGGATTATTTGGGAAAAACAGTTCAGATTATACCTCATATCACAGATGAGATAAAAAGAAGAATCAAAATACTTGGAGAAACCGGGAAGTTTGATTTTGTAATAACAGAAATAGGAGGTACCGTTGGAGATATTGAAGCACTTCCGTACGTTGAGGCTGTAAGGCAATTAAAATGGGAGTTGGAAGGCAATGCTCTTTTTATTCATCTTACTTTAGTACCATATTTAGCTGCTGCTGGAGAATTAAAAACAAAACCTACTCAACATTCTGTTAAAACCTTATTAGAATCTGGTATACAACCAGATGTTTTAGTATGTAGAACTGAACACCCTTTAAACTCTGACATTAAGAGAAAGGTAGCTAGATTTTGTAATGTAGAAAGAGATGCGGTGATTGAATCTATGGACGCGTCCACAATTTATGAAGTTCCTCTACTAATGCAAAAAGAAGGACTAGATAAAGTAGTTTTAAGAAAATTAGGACTAGAAGATAATACAGAAGTAAAACTTGAACAATGGTGTGATTTCTTAGAAGGATTACAAAATCCTAAACAAAACATTACTATTGGATTAGTAGGAAAATATGTTGAATTACAAGATGCTTATAAATCGATCTCGGAAGCAATTATTCATGCAGGAGTCAAAAACTCTTGTAAAGTAAAAGTAAACTGGATTCATTCTGAAGAAATAAATGAAAATAATGTTGAAGAGAAACTTACTGGATTAAGTGGAGTTTTAGTTGCACCTGGATTTGGTGACAGAGGAATAGAAGGGAAAATATCTACAATAAAATATGTTAGAGAAAATAACATTCCATTTTTTGGTATTTGTTTGGGAATGCAATCTGCAGTTATTGAATATGCAAGAAATATACTTGGACTTAAAGACGCAAATTCAACTGAAATGAACAAAAACACATCTCACCCTGTGATTGACATAATGGAAGAACAAAAAGAAGTGATTGACAAAGGTGGGACTATGAGGTTAGGATCTTATGATTGTAGTATTTCAACAGAATCTGAAGCTTATAATTCATATAAAAACACAAACATTAGTGAAAGACACAGGCATAGATTTGAGTTTAACAATAAATACAAAACTGATTTTAAAAATTCTGGACTAATAGCCACTGGTATAAATACAAAAAATGATTTAGTAGAAATTGTGGAGATTCCTACTCATCCTTGGTTCGTCGGGGTTCAATTTCACCCGGAATATAAAAGTACAGTATCAAATCCTCACCCATTGTTTATAAGATTTATTAACGCTTGTATCCAACATAAAAAATAAACTGATGAAACAAAATGATAAAAGTTCTTTTACAGGGCTAATTTTGATGGCAGCAATACTTATTATCTTTAATGTATTTGTTTTTGACAATGTAAGCGAACACGATGTAAGTGAAGAGGACACGGAACAATCTGATATTAAACAAAAAATAGAAGATAACAATCCAATTGCAGCATCTCCAGAAATTGATAGTACCGAAGTTCTAATAGAGGAATTTTACACACTTGAAAACGACAACATAAAATTAGAATTTACTAATAAAGGAGGGGAAATTTCTTCTGCAGTAATAAAAGGCTACTATAGTTATCAGGAATATAAAAAGAATCGTGATGATGACACTTATGAATGTAAAGATATTGAGATCTTCAACAATAAGAATTCAAAATTTGAGATTACTGGAGACAGAAACATAATCACAAATGAATTATTCTTTGTAGAAGAAAGCAATAACTCTATATCCTTCAAAAAAAATTATGCAAACAACTCCTACATTAAATATACGTATTCATTAGATGAGAACGAACCTAACTTCGTTGATTTTAGTATTGAATCTGAAGGAATATCAAATCCAGAATTAATTTGGACAATATCTGCTCCAGAAACAGAAAAATCAAAAACTAATCAGGAGCAATATACTGGATTTTATTATCAGGAAGATTATTCTAAAGATGTAGATTACACCTGGGATAATGATGCTTTTGAAATTAATGAGTTTAATACAGATATCAGTTGGATTGCTTTTAAACAACAATTTTTTAGTACAATTATACGTGCAAAAAATAACAACTTTAATAATAATACGGAGTTTAAAGTATTAAATAATGAGGAAGACGAATATATAAAGACTATGTCCTTGAGGACACAAATAGAAACTGGAAAAAGTAACTATTCTGTATATTTTGGTCCTAACGATTACAACAAACTAAAAAGTTATGATGTTGGTTATGAAAATATTTTACCACTAGGATTCATGTGGATTGACACTATTGTAAATAAATATGTCATTATCAAACTGTTTAACTTTCTTAAAAATTCTGCAGGAATTGCAAACTTTGGTATCATTATTTTACTTCTCACTTTAATTATTAAATTTTCATTAGCTCCATTTACTTATAAATCATACTTGTCTCAAGCAAAGATGAAAGTACTGAAACCAGAGGTGGATAAAATTAATGAAAAACACAAAGAAAAAGACCCGTTAAAAGCTCAGCAAGAAAGCATGAATCTTTACAGAAAAGCTGGAGTTAATCCTATGGGGGGATGTTTACCAATGTTATTTCAATTTCCTATTTTAATAGCAATGTTCAGGTTCTTCCCTGCCTCTATAGATTTAAGACAAAATGCCTTTTTATGGGCAGATGATTTATCTGCATTCGACTCTATATACAACCTAGGATTTGAAATCCCATTTTATGGAGATCATATAAGTTTGTTTACTCTTTTAATGTGTCTTTCTACACTTATGTACACACATATGAATAGCCAAATGACTGGAAATCAAATGCCTGGAATGAAGTGGATGATGTACCTAATGCCTGTAATGTTCCTAGGATTCTTTAACAATTATGCATCTGCTCTTTCCTATTATTATTTCTTGGCAAATATCTTCACGTTTAGTCAAATGTTTTTTATGAGAAGATTTGTTGATGAAAAAGCAATCCTTGCTCAATTAGAAGCTAACAAAAAGAAACCAAAGAAAAAATCTAAATTTCAGAAGAAATTAGAAGAGATGCAACGAAAACAAGAACAACAATTAAAGAATAGAAAGAAAAAATAATGAGGATTTTTTCTTCCTTTTATCTTTTAATTTTTCTTTTTTCATGTTACACAACTGACATTTCAACACAAAAAAAATCTCTGTGTGATTATAAAACGGAAGACAGCCGGGAAGTAAAAAAAATCATTTCAATAAACAGAGGAGCGTGTTTTGGAACTTGTCCAATTTATTTTATTAGTATCTTCTCTGATCAAAGTGCTATTTATCACGGCAAAAAATTTGTTGAACAAATAGGAGAAATAGAATTCAAATTATCAGAAGAAGAAATTAATTCTATTTTACAAAAAGCAAACAAAATTAATTATTGCCAATTAGAAGATGAGTATTTTGAACACATCTCTGACCTGCCGAGAACATATGTTCAAATATTTGATAAAAAGGTGCTAGATTATTATGGAGCTCCTAAAGAGCTAAAAGAACTTGAAGAATTAATAGATAACATTTGTTTCAGACACATTAAATAATCATACTTAAAAAAACTTCCATTCCTTTTCTTTTGTCTTTATCTAAAATATAGGATATCTTATTATTCAGATAATCATTTGGATTATTACAATGAGGATAGTTATGTTTTTCAATTTCTATTGATGTATCAATTTCTGACAATCCGAATTTCAGAGCAGAATTAAATTCTGAAAGAAAATTTTTATCTATATTTTTATTAGATATCCAGCAAGCAAATACAAAAGGAAGTCCAGTCATTTCTTTCCAAATTTCTGGTAAATCATATACATACTTATATTTTTTATTAGCAGTAAAAGCCCTGTCTCCTATTATTAGTGCAGCGGTTCTATCTTCAATCTGATTCTCAAATCCTTTTTCTGAATTTTGCAATTTAGGAGAAATTTTCCAATATTCTCTACATAGGATTCTCAAAAGTTCCACGGAAGTTTGAGACTGATAATCTAAATAAATTTCTTCTATCAATTCTAAAGAATTATCAGAATACAAACAAACAGTATCAACTTTTCCGTTTGATCCAATACAAAAATCAGATACAATTTTAAATTCAGGATTTTTCTTCAATATCGCAATAGGAACTAGTGCAATATCTACATCATTTTCAGATAATTTTCGTGCGCATTCCGAAGGGAAATCTAATTGTAAATCTATAGAATCATAAATATTAGAATATTTTATTCCATGAATAAAAGGAATTGTATTAAAATACGAAACTGCAGCAACTTTATACTTTACCATAATGATGGAGTTACATCATAAATAATCTTTGGAATAAAATACAAACTGACAGAAAGTTTAACAAGAGTTCCTAGTATCAAACCTGCAATAGCTCCTAGAGCTATTTTTAGCGCTTTATTCACATCTTGATCATCCATTTTAGCTCCTATAAAAGAACCTAAAAATGGACCAATAATTATTCCAATAGGAGGGAATAAGACAATTCCAATAATTAAACCAATTATCGATCCATTAACTGCCTTTTTTGTACCTCCAAACTTTTTGACTCCATAAATCTGAATCCATAAATCGAACAGTGTAACAACAATCACTATTAAAGCCCAAATCCACAAAGTATTTTCATCAATGTTGTAAGAACTAAAAAAATGAAATACTAACAATGCTACATATGAAATTGGAGGACCTGGAATTATCGGAATAAAACAACCAATAATTCCCAATAGAAGTATAAAAACAACCAGACATATAATAAAAATATCCATACATCAAAAGTAAGAATTAACTTATAATATTATATAATAAGTATAATTTTATTCAAATTTCGTAAATTTGCAGACTTATATTCTAAATAAACTAACATGTCGTTAAATGCACTAACAGCAATCTCTCCAATTGATGGAAGATACACATTGAAAACTGAGCAACTTCAAAATTATTTTTCAGAATCTGCTTTAATTAAATACCGAATACTAATTGAAGTAGAATATTTTATTGCCTTATGCGAACTTCCTCTAGATCAGTTACAAGATTTTCCTACAGATAAATTTGAAAATCTAAGAAATTTATACAAAGATTTCTCTATTAATTCTGCTCAAAGAATTAAAGATATTGAAAGTATTACAAACCATGATGTAAAAGCAGTTGAATATTTAATTAAAGAAGAATTTGACAAATTAGGGTTATCAAATTATAAAGAATTTATTCATTTCGGACTTACCTCTCAAGACATCAACAACACAGCAGTACCTCTTTCCATAAAAGATGCATTTACTGAAGTTTTCTACCCAGAACTAAAGAATGTTTTAGAAAAATTAAAAAAAATATCCGAAGATTGGAAAGATGTTCCAATGCTTGCAAGGACACATGGACAGGCCGCTTCACCAACGAAACTAGGAAAAGAAATATATGTATTTGTTGAACGAATTGAGAATCAAATAAAGTTATTAAATAATATTCCGTTTACGGCAAAATTTGGTGGTGCTACAGGAAATTTTAACGCCCATCATGTTTCATACCCTAGTCATGAGTGGAAGCAATTTGCCAACAATTTTACAGAAAATAACTTAGGATTAAAAAGACAACAAACTACTACACAAATTGAACATTATGATAATCTGGGTGCTTTGATGGATTGTATAAAAAGAATAAATACAATCTTAATTGATCTTTCTAGAGATATTTGGACCTATGTTAGTATGGATTACTTTAAACAATCAATAAAGAAAGGAGAGGTTGGTTCTTCTGCAATGCCACATAAAATAAACCCTATAGATTTTGAAAATGCAGAAGGAAACTTAGGGATGGCTAATACGATTTTTGAATTTCTTTCTTCTAAACTTCCAGTATCCAGATTACAAAGAGATTTAACAGACAGTACTGTACTTAGAAACATTGGAGTACCTTTTTCACATAACCTTATTTCATTCTCATCTTTAAATAAGGGGTTAGAAAAACTTGTTTTAAATGAAGAAAAAATAAAAGAGGATTTAGATAATAACTGGGCCGTTTGTGCAGAAGCTATACAGACAATCTTAAGAAGAGAAGCGTATCCTAATCCATATGAAGCGTTAAAAGATTTAACCAGAACAAATTCTGTGATCAATAAAGAAAGTTTGTCAGATTTTATTGATGAATTAGACGTAAAGGATAATATAAAAAAAGAGTTGAGAAAAATCAGTCCTTTTAATTACACAGGAATCTAAAAGGTAACCTTACATTTTTCCAAAAACTCATCCCAATTCCATAGAAAATGAGATAAGTATTTTTTTAGTTCGTTAAATAATACCGGATTTGGTTCATTTTTTCGCTTAAGTAATTCTGATTGACAATCATTTATATTATATTTATCAAAAACGGCTACTGCCATTGATTCTATCGGATTAATCTGTTTTACCAAAATATCTTTAAAGTAAGTTTCATAATTTAAAAACAAATCCATAGAAACCTCTTTGTCATCATCTAAATAAGGAAGTAAATAATCTAATATCTGATTTCTTAACTCTAAAGATTCATTTTCTTCAAATTTTGTAGTAAGTAAATGTAAATTGCCTGTAAAAATAATTAGCCTGAACCATTTTATATCTTTACCAGAAATATTAGGGCTTTTATCAAGATTATTGTTCTTGTTTAAGAAACTTTGAATCTCTGGGAAACCATCATTTACTACTTTGTTTAAAGCGACAGAAAAAATCTTTCCAGTGTCTTCTACTGAGATCTTATCTTTCTTTGATATTCCAAAAAACTTTAACATATCTATCTTGTTTAACTTTTTAAATCAAAACTTTCAGTCGCATTTCTTACAATTTCATCTGCTATTGAAAGACAAGCTGTAGCTGCAGGAGATGGAGCGTTTAACACATGAATATTATTCTGATTCTTAACAATCTTAAAATCATCTATAACCTCTCCATCAAATCCTAGAGCCATTGCTCTAACACCTGACCTTCCTACTTTTATATCACTCATTTTTAAAGAAGGAAGCATTTTATTTAACTCCTTCAAAAATAATCTTTTTGAGAATGACCTTCTATATTCCTTCCAACCAAATTTCCAATGATTTATGAACAATTTCCAAGTACCAGAAAATGTTAATGCATCCAAAGTATCTTTAAAACTAAAATCTGTTTTGCCATAACCTTCCCTTTTAAATGTGAAGACCGCATTCGGACCGCACTCTATACTACCATCTGTCATCCTAGTAAAATGAACTCCTAAAAATGGAAATTCCGGATTTGGAACAGGATAAATAAGATTATTGATTTTATTCTTTGCATGGTCTTCCAATTCATAGTAATCTCCTCTAAATCCAATAATTTTCATGTTTAATTTCATCTTATCTTTTTTAGCAAGTCTATCCGAAAACAAACCTCCACAAAAAATAGAATGAGAAGACGATATTACACCCTTTGATGTTATTAAACTTTCTTCTTTTAGGTCTAACACTTCACACAAATTAAGAATCTTACTTTTAGGATTTATTTCAGTTATTAACTCAGCAAGTTTATTTGTCACTTCTCTATAATCTATAATTCCAGATTCCGGAACATAGAGAGCGGCAATACCTTCAGCAAAAGGCTCTATTGCTTTTATTCTATCTCTTCCAATTATTTCTAATCCAATTAAACCATTTTTCTCACCTCTCTTTTTTAAATCATATAATTTTTCTTCTTCCTCCTTGGTAGTTGCCAACACTATTTTTCCACATATGTCATGTTTGACAGAATATTTTTTTGCAAAATCCACTAATTGTTTCCTACCATCCACACAATTTTTCGCCCTAAATGAACCCGGTGTATAATATAATCCTGAGTGAATTACTCCTGAATTTCTACCTGTTTGATGGAAAGATAACTCCTTTTCTTTTTCTAGTACAATAATATTCAAACTTGGAAAAGAAAGTTGTAATTTATAAGCGGTTGCAATCCCTACAATTCCACCTCCAACTATCGAAATATCAAATCTTAAATTTTTCACAATTTAAAAATATAATTATTAATTTATCTTAAAGATAATTTTTAATGTTAATTATAGACACTACAATCTGTAAATGAATATTCTTCTAACAACTCATTATAACCTTCATATCTACCTTTGATAGACAAAGTATCTGTTAGCAGAATATTCTCTTGATTCTTCTCAGATTCAAAAGAGAAACATAATATACCATCAAGAATAACACTTATGTATGGAGAACTAAATGTAACATCTGTAACTACTCCTTTAATACTAACAACTTGAGACACAAATTCATCTTGAACATTGACAAATTGTTTGCTGTTTTCAAAAGAATATTTAACTGGTACATCATAATAATTAGTAGATGGATTACTAATATAGAGATAAGTAAGAACCCCGACACTTAAACATAAAATAAGTATATACTTGAATTTATCTTTCATTATTTAAAATTAAAAACTCTTGAAATATTAAATCCAAAATGAACTCCACCATTTTCCCACCGTTCCATTGTTTCATTTACAAATCCTCTTTCGAACATTGATGTTGAGTTAGATACAAATAATTGAAATACATGTCCTCCAGTTTCAATGTCACAACCTAATGAAAAGGAGTTAATATAATCTTTATTTTCAAAAGGATGTATCATATTGGTACCACTACTAATAATAGGAATCCATTCGGAATTAATAGAAACACTATTATTTACTTTATATCTCCCACCTAATCCTAACGCAATCATATTATCATTCAAATCAAAAAATGGAGAAACATAATTATAATGTGTTAATGTAGGAGAAATCTGAATTGATAATTTTGAATTCATCTTCCTTGCAATTAGAAGTTGATAACAATAACTAAAGTCATTAGATGATAAGTCTTCCTCTGCAAAAATAGAGGAAAGAGTATCATAAAATACTGATGAATAGACCGAAACAGTAAGTGGGAAATTATTTTTACCTTGATTTATTAACTTTGTTTTTACAGAAAAATCTATAACCTTTTGAGAGGAGCTTCTGGCAAGCCCCAAAGTAATATAATCTTTTAAACCGTAATTAAAACTCATTCTAATATTACCATAATCTAAACCATAAAGGTTCTCAATACCTGAATTTATTGTTCCAAACCTATGCGAAACAATAAAATCAAGTTCCTTTTCTGCGGGCTGTTCGACAGACTGAAGATTTATAATTTTTGTTGTTTTAAATGTTGCATATGTTAAATTTTCTTCTTCAGAGTCTATCAGATCCAATAAGCTGGATTGACAGTAAGTGGAAATAGAAACACAAATAGAGCAAAGTAATAATAAGAATTTTTTCATTTTATTTTGGATGTAAGTTTATATCAACATAAATCTCTACTTTTTCAGATATTTTATCTCTAACTATTTTAGGAATTTTTATGTCAAAATCTGAAATATTAATATAAAATTCTGAAACAAGGTTAATATTTTTTTGAAGCATTCTTATTATTCCTGAAACTACAATTTCTTTATCTAACCCATGAATAGTTAAAGTTCCTGTAGCTTGTACATTTTGTTCTTCCTTATCCCAGTCCACTTTTTCCCAATCGAGAATTTTTCCAACAAAAGTAGATTTTGGAAACTTTTCAGATTCTACATACTTCTCGTTAAAATGTTCCTCCATTAAAGCTTTGTCAAACTTAAAAGAAATCATCTTTAATTGAAAAGCAATATTTCCATTCTCTGTATCTAGTATACAAGAAACATGATTGTTTACTGGATTAATGGTTTCTAATGGAGTAGAAGCATTTAATTGAACTTGCCCATTTCTAGAAATATATTTATCTTGGGAAAAAGAAAATATAGACTTTAAAATAAATAATGAAAGGAAAAAATGTTTCATATTACAAAAATATAAATTATTTCTGTTTAAAATTAATTCTATTAAAAAGAAGTAATCCTATAACAAAAAATATAACAACAACCCAAAGCGCAATCTGTTGAGAATAAAAGTTGGTAATTATTCCGAAAAGTAATGGACCTAAAAATGAAGTAGCCTTTCCTGTTAAGGCAAAAAAACCAAAAAATTCATTTTGTTTTTCCCTTGGAGTCAATTGAGACATCAAAGAACGACTACATGATTGATTTGGGCCAATCATAAGACCAATTAGTACTCCAGCTATCCAAAACATTTGTTTCGGAGAATTAGTCTCTGGAGCTACATAAGCAATTAAAGTAGAGACAATTAAAACCAAAAGAGAAATATTTATTACTTTTTTCACTCCAATCTTATCTTCTAAATAACCGAACACAAAAGAACCAATACCAGCAGAGATATTTAACACAATTCCCAGGATCATTACTTCATCAAAAGTAAAATCTAACGTTTCTACCGCATATATACCTCCTAAAGCAAAAATAGTTACCAAACCATCATTATAAAATAATCTTGCGATTAAAAAATAGGCAGTTTTCTTGTATTTAATTACTTCATTAAAAGTATTTTTTAATGATTTAAAAGAATCTATAATATGTCTTCTTTGTAACTTCTCTCCTTTTCTATCGGTAACAAACAGAAAAGTAGGGATGCTAAATACTAAAAACCAAACACCCACTAAAATGTTTATTCTTTTGATACCCTCAGGATTCAAATCTGGGAATAGATATAATGATAAAAATAAAGCAGACAAACCTCCTACAAATCCTAATCCCCATGCAAAACCTGAAACTTTACCAATATTATCTTGTTGTGTTAAATCTGGCAAATAAGAATTACAAAATACACTTCCCAATTCAAATGATATATTTGCCACAATAAATAGAGATAAAGCAAAATACACATCTCCTACATCTGGAAAATATAAAAGAATAGAAAAGATAGAACAGGTCCAGGTAAATAGAATTAAAAAGAACTTTCTATAACCACCTTTATCAGCCAACGCTCCAAAAACAGGAGAAAGTATAGAAACAACTATTGCGGTAATAGCAATAGAAGAAGACCAAAGTAAAGTTCCAATATGCTCATCAGCAACTATGTATTTTGTAAAAAATGCACCATAAACAAAGGTGACAATTATGGTAGTAAAAGGCTGGTTCGCAAAATCATATAATGACCATGAAACAACCTGTTTTTTATTTTTTAGTTTTGATAAAAACATAAGTTTTAAGAATTCAATAATACAATAATTATTTTGATTAGATATCGATATCAAATTCTATTAAAAAATGTACATTTGCGAAACAAAAATTTATCAATGGACATAGAAGGAATAATAAATGTATCTGGAAAACCAGGATTACATAAAATAGTTTCCCAGGGCAAAAATTCAGTAATTGTTGAAAGCTTAAAGGACCAAAAGAGAATGCCAATTTATTCACATACTCAAGCTAACTCTTTAGAGGAGATTGGAATTTATACATATGATGATACCTTACCCTTATTAGATGTGTTTACAAACATCGCAAAGAATACAAAATGCAATTCTTGTATATCTCATAAGAAATCTAAAGATGAATTAGAATCTTATTTTAGAGAAGTTTTACCTGATTATGATGAAGACAGAGTTTATATTTCCGATATAAAAAAAGTTTTTCAATGGTACAACGCCTTATACGAAGCTGGTTTCGTCAAACTACCAAAGGAAGAAAAAACTAAAAAGAAAACTACAAAAAATAAACAGGAAAATGAATAATATAATTGAAATTCCTAAAAGACCAAAAAGAAAATTTGTTTCTGAAAATTTAGTAATTGATTCATGGGAGAAAATTGAATCTTTATTTGAAGATTTGTTAAATAGAAATATTGAAAACATATTAGAATTAGAAAAATGGATGTCAGACAGATCTGAATTAGCGGCTGTATTAGAAGAAGACATGGCTTGGAGATATATTAAAATGAATATTGATACTACTGACAAAAAACTTGGAGAAAGATTTCATTTCTGGATAAAAGAAATATCTCCTAAGATGGCTCCTTATTCTCACAAACTTAATCTTAAATTAGTAGACAGTCCATTTCTAAATGAATTAGATACTTATAAATATAAAATATATTTAAGAAGTGTTAGAAAATCTATTGAGATTTTTAGAGAAGAAAATATTCCATTGTTTACTCAAATGGAAGCAAAACAACAAGAATACGGAGCTATTGCAGCAAAAATGAGTATCGAAGTTAATGGAGAACAAATTACTATGCAGCAGGCTCAGCAATTATTAAAAGATACAAATAGAGAGAAAAGAGAAGAAATCTATCATAAAATTCAGAAAAGGAGGTTTCAAGATGAAAAAGCACTTGACGATTTATATGATGAATTAATCATTTTAAGACAAAAAATTGCAAAAAACGCAAGCTTTCAGAATTACAGAGATTACATGTTCTCCGCTATGGGTAGGTTTGATTATACTGCAACAGATTGCT
Organism: Flavobacteriales bacterium; assembly: GCA_002697625.1. Classification (GTDB taxonomy): domain Bacteria; phylum Bacteroidota; class Bacteroidia; order Flavobacteriales; family BACL11. Next base: position 12,936 of record NZWX01000012.1, on the reverse strand, counting down.
ATAGTTTTCATGATGCAATTGCTCAAGAAATAGTACCTATAATAAGTTTATTTGAAGAGAAAAGAAAGAAAAAATTAAACTATGCAGAATACAAACCTTGGGACACTTCTGTTGATGTTGATGGCCTTCCGGCTCTAAAACCTTTTAATGGAGAGGAAGAATTAACAAATAAATCCATTGAATGTTTCAATAAATTAAGACCTTATTTTGGAGAATGTATTGCTACAATGAAAGAAATGAAACATTTAGATTTAGAATCAAAAAAGGGAAAAGCTCCAGGTGGTTTTATGTACCCACTTTACGAAATTGGAGTTCCATTTATCTATATGAATTCTGTAGGGTCTCAAAGAGATGTAGTCACGATGGTTCATGAAGGAGGACATGCAGTTCATTCATTTCTGAGTAGAGATTTATCGCTTACTGAATTTAAAAGCACTCCTTCAGAAGTAGCAGAGTTAGCATCTATGAGTATGGAACTTTTCAGCATGGAACATTGGGATGTTTTTTACGAAAACGAGAATGATTTAAAAAGAGCAAAACTTGAACAACTTGAAAAATCATTAGGAACATTACCATGGGTTGCCGCAATCGACAAGTTTCAGCACTGGATCTATACTCATGACCATACTGCAGCAGAAAGAAAAGAAAAATGGCTAGAAATTGATAGGGAATTAGGAAATCAAATAGTAAATTGGGAGGGAGAAGAAAGATCACATGCTATCATGTGGCAAAAACAACTACACTTATATGAAGTTCCCTTTTATTATATTGAATATGGAATGGCTCAATTAGGAGCAATTGCTATGTGGAGAGAATTTATATTAAAAGGTGATAAAGCCTTAAACAACTATATGGAAGCTTTAAAATTAGGATATACAAAGTCTATTGGAGAAATTTATGAAACAGCTGGAATCAAATTCAATTTTTCCGCTTCATATGTTAAGGAATTGGCAGACTTTATTAAAGATGAATTATCTAAAATAAATTAAAGAATTTTATCTTTAAATTTACAATATAAATTGTATAAATGATTCAATTTGTCTCTAACATTTCAAATATTGTAAAAAATTACTTCTGATTCTACTATTTGAGATTGTCTATCTTGCGCTCTATACGATCTAAATCTAGTTTTAAATCATTAATCTGACTTGAATGATTTTTAAAAGCTGAGACATTTTTTTTATCTTCAACTTTTTCATCAGTATCAATTCTTGAGACAGCTGATGCAACAATTCCAGTAGGAACAGCAATAATACCATATCCTAATAACATGATTAAAGATGCAAAAAGTTTACCAAATGCAGTAACTGGAACTGCACTTCCATAACCTACTGTAGTTAATGTTACTATTGCCCAATAAATCGAATTAGGAATATTTTCAAAACCGTCTGTATTATTACCCATAGGCCCTTCAACAAGATACATGATTGTACCTATTACAATTACAAACAATAATACCGTTAAAAGAAAAACAATAATTTTAGGAAGTGATCTTCTAAGTGCTACTAACATTGTTTGTCCACCCCTAATATAGTTGGATAAATGAAGAATTCTAAACAATCTAATTAATCTTACAACCCTAATAATCATTAAAAATTGTAGATTAAAAATAAACAATAGATAAGTTGGAAGTATTGCTAAAATATCTATAATTCCCATAAAGGAAAATATATACTTGAAAGGGTTCTTTATTATCCAAATTCTTAGAAAATACTCAATTGTAAATAAAATTGTGAAAATCCACTCCAGAGTTCTAAGTATACTTCCGTATTTAGAACTAATATCAGCAACACTTTCTAGAGAAACACAAATTACAGAACATACAATAGTTATAAGAAGTAGAACATCAAATAATTTACCTGAGGGGGTTTCAGCTTCAAATATTATTTGATATAATTTATTTTTTAATTTTTTATTCATTATTATAATTCCCTGCAATAATACAGAAATTTATGTTATAATTTTATTAGATGAATCAAACCAAGTAGAATAGTATTCTTGATATTTCTTTTCTATGGAATTTCTTTTAATTTTCATGGTAGGTGTAAGTAATTTGTTTTCTATATTCCATTCTTCATTTAATACTACTATATTCTGAAGTCTTTCATGCGCATCGAGATTAGTATTAACAATTTTTAATATCTTTTCTAAACTTTTAATTAAATCTTCTTTCTGTTTACTTAAACCTATTTCGGACAAAGTAATTAATGCAATTGGTTGTGGCATACCATTTCCTACTACACAAACCTGCTCAATATTCTTATTAGCAGATAATTTCATTTCAATAGGAGATGGAGCAACATATTTTCCTTTAGAAGTTTTAAAAATATCTTTTACTCTTCCTGTAATGGTTAGAAATCCATTCTCATCAATTTCCCCTTCATCTCCAGTATGGAGCCATCCATTTTTGATGGTTTCATTTGTCTGTCCTTCTTCCTTATAATATCCATCCATTAATGCATCATGTTTAATAAGTATCTCATTTCTCTCAGAAAGTTTCACTTCACAATAAGGAAGAGCTTGTCCAACAGAACCAATTTTAATTTTATTCTTGAAACTTACATGGGAATAACATGTGTTTTCAGTCATAGCATAAGCCTCCTGAATAGTTATTCCTAATCTTTCAAACCATTTTATTAAAGCAGCGGGGGTTGGAGCAGCTCCTGTAAAAATATTATTTGCTTTACTCAATCCTAGTCCTTTTTGTATCTTCTTTTTAATTAAAAAAGAAACCAATGGTATAGATAATAGAATGTTCAATTTATTTTGTGGTAATTTAGATAATATTCCCTGCTGGAACTTTGTCCAAATTCTTGGAACTCCAAGAAAAACACTTGGAGAAGCTTCTGCTAAATTTGATGAAAAGGTATCCAAGCTTTCAGCAAAATAAACTTTACCTCCGGTATATATAGATCCCATTTCAACTAAAAGTCTTTCTGCTATATGACATAATGGTAAATAAGAAAAGAATGATTCTTCTTTTAATGGTAAGGCCTGAACAGCATTGGTGGTTGAAAAACTAAAATTAAAAAACTTATGCATTACTCCTTTCGGATCTCCTGTTGTTCCAGAAGTATAAATTATTGTAGCTAACTCCTGGTCTTCTCTAACTATATTTTCTTCAATAGGGTTAATATCTTTTGTTAACTCATTCCATTTTGGATAATCCTCGGAATAGAAAGGATACGTAATACAACTCATCCTCTCAGGGATTCCACTTTTCATTTTTCCAAACCCATCAAGCTTCCCAACAAATAACAATTGAGTCTCGCTATGTAACAATATTTTATTTAATGTCTCTGCACTTAGATTTGGATACAATGGAACCGAAACATGCCCACTCATCATAATTGCTAAATCTGTCATAATCCAATGAGCACAATTTTTAGATAGTATTGCTATTTTACTGTTTCTTTCTAAATTTAATGACTTTATATAAGAAGCCATTTTCCTTACCTCATTCATTGTCTCTTTATAAGTCCAGTTATGTGATACCCCATCAATAGGTTGACTTAAATACACCATATCAGCCTTTTCCACTTCCCACCTATACATCATTTCTAAGGGAGATAAATATTTCATAATTACTTTTTTAGGTGGATAAAATTAAACATTTTTTTTTATTTTACTATGCATGCATAATAATTGTGATTTTACTATGCATGCATAGTATTTTTTATTAGTTTAGTGGCTTAAAATTAAAAAATCATGGAACCAGAAGAAACAATTGACTATAATATAAGAAAGACTTGGTACAACATTACAAAATTGTACAACAGAACTGCTAATGAATATATGGCTAGTATGGCATTAGGGATGATTATTCTCAATATTGATATTATGGAAGGAACACCTTCAACACAGCTAGGGCCAAATATGGGAATGGAGGCTACTTCACTATCCAGATCCTTAAATAAGCTAGAAGAAAGTGCAGTAATTGTAAGAAAACCCGATCCAAATGATAGAAGAAAAACAGTTATACACTTAACTTCTCTTGGTATGGAATGGAGAGAAGTAGCAAAAGAAGTAGTAGTTAATTTTAATAATAAAATTTTCTCTGAATTTAAAAAAGAAGAAATGGAAACCTTCTTTGCAATACTAAAAAAGATAAATAAAATTATAGATGAAACTAAATAGACACATTAATAAGGTAGCGGTGGTTGGCTCTGGGATTATGGGATCGAGAATAGCATGTCATTTTGCAAATATTGGAGTAGAGGTTTTACTCTTAGACATTGTTCCTTTTGACTTAAAAGAAGATCAAAAGCAAGACAAAGTAGTTAGGAACTCTATAGTGAATGATGCATTAAAACACACTCTAAAAAGCAAACCCTCTCCTATTTACAGCAAATCATTTAGCAGTAGAATAAATACTGGAAACTTAGAGGATGATTTAGATAAAATCAGAGAGGTAGACTGGATTATTGAAGTTGTTGTAGAACAACTTTATATTAAAAAACAAGTTTTTGAGAAAATAGAACAATATAGAAAAGAGGGAACTTTAATATCTTCTAATACTTCTGGAATACCAATTGAAAACATGATTGATGGAAGATCAGAAGATTTTCAAAAACATTTCTGTGGGACGCACTTCTTCAATCCTCCAAGATATCTAAAGTTATTGGAAATTATTCCAACTACTAAAACAGATACTGAGGTTACTGACTTCTTAATGAATTATGGAGATAAATTCCTTGGAAAAGACATGGTGCTGTGTAAAGATACTCCAGCATTTATCGCCAACAGAATTGGAGTAGCAAATATCATGTCCCTTTTCCATTTGGTAAAAGAATTGGACTTAACTGTGGAAGAAGTAGATTCATTAAGTGGACCTATTATTGGTCGTCCAAAATCCGCAACTTTCAGAACTTGTGATTTAGTAGGACTGGACACACTTATTCATGTTGCAAATGGTGTGTATGAAAATTGTCCAAATGATGAAATGCGAGGAAATTTTAAATTACCTGATTTTATTAACAAGATGATTGAAAACAACTTGTTAGGTGACAAAACAAAACAAGGGTTCTACAAGAAATCAAAAGACGGAAAAGGGAAAAGAGTAATCGAAGCACTTAACCTCAACACTTTAGAATACGCACCAAAGCAAAGAGTTAAATTTGCAACCATTGCAGCAGCAAAACAAGAAGATGACTTATTAAAACGATTAAAAGTACTCATAAAAGGAAAAGATAAAGCAGGAGAGTTTTACCGTAAATCATTCTATTCTTCCTTTGCTTATGTATCGCACAGAATCCCTGAAATAACGGATGACCTTTACAAAATTGACAGAGCACTTTGTGCCGGTTTTGGTTGGGAAATAGGACCATTTCAGATGTGGGATACTTTAGATGTTGAAAAAACACTTTCTAAAATGGAAGAAAATGGATACAAAGCAGCTGATTGGGTCTATGATATGATTAAATCTGGAAACTCATCCTTCTACTCTACAGAAAACGGAATATTAAATTATTATAATATCCCTAAAAAATCTCAGGAAAAAGTTACTGGAATGGAGAATTTTATTATATTGAATCATATCCGTGACAACAATACCATCTGGAGCAATTCTGGATGTTATCTTACTGATATTGGTGATGGTATTGTAAACTTAGAATGGAGAACAAAAATGAATTCTATTGGGGGCGAAGTATTAGAAGGAATACAGAAATCAATAGAGATTGCAGAAAAAAATCATAAGGGATTAGTTATTGCAAATCAAGGAACAAACTTTTCGGTTGGTGCAAATATTGCAATGATTTTTATGATGGCTATAGAGCAAGAATATGAAGAAATTGATTTTGCGGTTCGTGCATTTCAGAATACTACAGGAAGAATTAGATATTCATCTGTACCAGTTGTTGTTGCTACTCATGGCATGACATTAGGTGGAGGTTGTGAAATTTCTTTACATGCTGATCATGTACAGGCTGCTTCAGAAACCTATATCGGATTAGTAGAAATGGGAGTTGGAGTGATTCCTGGAGGTGGTGGAACCAAAGAAATGGCTAAAAGAGCATCTGAATCATACTTCTCTGGAGATATTCAACTACCAACTATTAAAGAGAGGTATCTAAATATTGGAATGGCAAAAGTTGCAACTTCCGCAGAAGAAGCTCTTGAATTAGATTTACTGATAAGAAATAGAGATAAAGTAACAATAGGAATCAATAACTTAATAACTGATGCAAAATCTTCAGCACTTACTTTAGCAAATCAAGGGTATACAAAGCCTGTAGAAAAGAAAATTAAAGCTTTAGGAAAAGAAGGTTTAGGAATGTTTATTGTAGGTGCACATTCCATGCATGCAGCAGGATATATTACAGAACATGAAAAGTTAATGTCAGAAAAATTAGCCTATGCAATATGTGGAGGAGATTTATCTTCTCCTACTTTAGTTTCCGAACAATATTTATTAGACCTTGAAAGAGAAGCTTTCTTATCACTTTGTGGTGAAAGAAAAACTTTAGAAAGAATTGAACACATGTTAAAGAATGGAAAACCATTAAGAAATTAAGATTATGAATACAGCATATATAGTAGCGGGATATAGATCAGCAGTTGGAAAATCAGGAAAAGGTGTTTTTAAATTTACTCGCCCAGATGATTTAGCAGCAGATGTTATTAAACATTTAGTTACATCAGTACCTGAATTAGATAAAGATAAAATTGATGATGTAATTTGCGGAAACGCAACTCCTGAAGCTGAACAAGGTCTAAATATTGGCAGAATGATTTCCTTAATGGGATTAGATACAATAAAGGTTCCTGGCATGACAGTAAACCGGTATTGTTCTTCAGGATTAGAAACTATTGCCCTTGCAAATGCAAAAATTGAAAGCGGAATGGCAGATTGCATTATCGCAGGAGGAGTTGAGTGTATGTCCCCTATTCCATTTGGAGGTTGGAGAATTATACCAAATTATGATATAGCAAAAAACAATGCTGATTGGTATTGGAATATGGGGCTTACTGCAGAAGCAGTAGCAGCAAAGTGGAATATTAGTAGAAAAGACCAAGATGAATTCGCTTTTAACTCTCATCAAAAAGCTCTAAACGCCATTGAAAAAGGATATTTTAAAAGTGGTATTGTTCCAATCACTGTAAAAGAAACCTATCTAGATGAAAATGAAAAAAGAAAAGAGAGAGAATTTATAGTGGACACTGATGAAGGGCCAAGAAAAGGCGGAAGTGCTGCAGAATTAGCAAAACTAAGACCTGTATTTGCTCAAGAAGGAACCGTAACTGCAGCAAACGCATCACAAACGTCTGATGGAGCTGCTTTTATTTTATTAATGTCAGAAAAAATGGTAAAAGAATTAGACATAATTCCTATAGCCAAACTAATAAGTTATTCAGTAGTTGGAGTAGAACCAAAACACATGGGAATTGGTCCTGTTGAAGCAGTCCCAATGGCATTAGAAAAAGCGGGGTTAATTCTAGAAGACATACAACAAATAGAGTTAAATGAAGCGTTTGCATCTCAATCTTTAGCAGTAATCCGTGAATTAGGATTAAACCCAGATATTGTAAATGTAAATGGAGGAGCAATTGCATTAGGACACCCACTTGGATGTACTGGAGGAAAACTTACCGTACAATTAATAAATGAGATGAAAAGAAGAAAACAAAAATACGGAATGGTTACCATGTGCGTTGGTGCAGGACAAGGTGCTGCCGGAATTTTTGAAATATTATAAAAAAATAATAAATGAAAAATAAGTCTATGATAAAAGGAGGTGAATTTTTAATTAAAGACCAAGAAGCAAAAGATATTTTTATACCAGAAGATTTTTCGGAAAATCAACAAATGATGGCGTCTGCAACAAAAGAGTTTGTAGAAAAAGAATTAGATTCAAACAGAGAACAATTTGAAAAGAAAGATTATAAACTAACTGAAGATTGCATGAAAAAAGCAGGAGAACTAGGACTCTTAGGAATAAGTGTTCCTATAGAATACGGAGGTATGGGTATGCCATTTAATACTTCGGTATTAATTTGCGACCAAATATCTGGAGCAAACGGATCTTTCTCTACAGCATTTGGGGCACATACCGGAATAGGTACTTTACCTATTTTATTATATGGTAACGACTCACAAAGAAAGAAATATTTACCCAAATTATCTTCTGGAGAATGGATAGGTTGTTATTGTTTAACAGAGCCAGGTGCTGGATCAGATGCAAACTCAGGTAAGACCAGAGCGGTACTTACAGAAGATGAAAAACATTACCTAATTACCGGACAAAAAATGTGGATTTCTAATGCGGGTTTTGCAGATGTATTTATCGTTTTTTCAAGAATTGAGGATGACAAAAACATTACTGGATTCATCTTAGAGAAAGGAATGGAAGGTATCACTTTAGGTGAGGAGGAACATAAACTAGGACTCAACTCCTCTTCTACTCGTCAGGTGTTTTTTAATGAAGTGAAAGTACCTACAGAAAACATGTTAGGAGGTAGAGGAAATGGATTTAAAATTGCAATGAACGCTCTTAACGTAGGACGAATAAAACTTTCGGCAGCAGTCTTAGATGCTTGCAGAAGAGTAATAGGACTTTCCATCAACTATTCGAATGAGCGAATTCAGTTTGGAATTCCTATTGCGCAATTTGGTGCAATCCGTCATAAACTTGCAGATATGGCAGTTAGAACATATGCTATTGAATCAGCAACTTATAGAGCTGGAAATGATATAGAAAAAAACATTGAAAAACTACAGAGTGAAGGAGTTAATCATCAACAAGCTTACTTAAAAGGAGTAGAAGAATATGCAATAGAATGTTCTATTGTAAAAGTTCTTGGATCGGAAACAATTCAATTCTGCTCAGATGAAGGAATACAGATTTATGGAGGAATGGGATATTCGACAGATACACCAATGGAAGCTGCATATAGAGACGCTAGAATTGCCAGAATATATGAAGGAACAAATGAAATTAATAGAATGTTATTAGTAGGAATGATTCTGAAAAGAGCTATGAAAGGAGAATTAGATATCATGAGCCCCGCTATGAAAGTCGCTTCAGAGTTAATGAGTATTCCTTCTTTTAATTCACCTGATGAAAATGTTTTGTTTACAATAGAGAAAGAATATTTGAAGAAATTGAAGAAAGTTATTTTAATGACATCAGGAAAAGCGGCTCAACATTATACAATGGAAATTGAAAAGGAACAGGAGGTATTAATGAATTTAGCGGATATGGTTATTATGGTATATACTGCAGAATCTGCAATATTACGAGCAAAAAAACTAGCTGATGAAAATGGAGAAGAATCTGTTAAACATCAAATAAACATGAGTAAACTTTTCTTATATTCTGCTATTAAAAATTGTCAAAGATCTGGAGAAGAAGTTATTCTGTCTTTTGCAGAAGGAGATGAGCAAAAAATGTTATTAATGGGACTCAAAAGGTTTACAAAAGGATATAATATTAACCCAAAACAATTAAGAAGATCTATAGCTGCAAAACTCATTGAGGAAAATAAATATTGTTTTTAGTTACTATTTAAAGATTAAACCCTCGATAACTGTTGAGGGTTTTCTTTTTAGTATCTTTAGCAAATGAAATTCACAAAATTTAAGTTTGGAATCGAGCTTCAAGAGGGGTTGGATATGATGGGATTTGAAGAGGCTACCCCAATACAAGAAAAAGCAATACCTATAATACAAAACGGAAAAGATTTAATAGCCTGTGCACAAACCGGAACAGGAAAAACAGCCGCATTTGTTTTGCCCATTTTAGATAAATTAACAAATATTGAATCTAATAAAGTAAATACTATAATTATAGCTCCTACTAGAGAACTTGCTAAGCAAATTGATATGCAAATTGAAGGGTTTTCTTATTTTACAAACTCTTCCTCTTATCCCATTTATGGTGGAGGAACTGGTATAGAATTTGACAATCAAAAACAAGCACTAAAAAAAGGAGCGGATATTATTATTTGTACCCCTGGTAGATTACTTGCTCATTTGGACTTTAATTATTTTGATACTTCTGGAGTAAAGCATTTTATATTGGATGAAGCCGATAGAATGTTAGACATGGGGTTTTATGATGATATTATGAGAATTGCAAATGAACTACCTAAGGAAAGACAAAATCTTTTATTCTCTGCGACTATGCCTCCAAAAATACGAACACTTGCCACCACAATACTTAAAAATCCAGAAAGTATAAGTTTAGCAATATCCAAACCGGCTGAAGGACTTACACAACATGCTTATATGACTCACGATAACCAAAAAGTAATGTTAGTTAGAGAAATATTAAAAGCAAAAGGAAAAGACCTTAGTCATGTTTTGATATTTGCCTCAAGCATAAAAAGTGTAAGAGAGATTAAAAAAACACTCAACAAAGCAGGTATGAGAGCTTCTGAAATGCATTCTAGTTTAAATCAAGAACAAAGAGAACAAACTATCCGTGATTTTAAAAATAAGAAAATCCGAATTTTAGTAGCAACTGATATTTTATCTAGAGGGATTGACATTAAAGGCATTGAATTAGTAATCAATTATGAAGTGCCTAATGATGCAGAAGATTATGTACACAGAATAGGAAGAACTGCCAGAGCAGACAGAACGGGAGAAGCGATTACCTTCATAAATACAAAACAAGTTAAGAACTTTATGGAAATTGAGAAGTTAATTGAAAAAGAAGTTCCTAAATTAAACTTACCTAAAAATTTCGAAAAAGCTCCTGAATACAAACTTCTAAAAAAGAGTAATAAGAAGAAAAAATGGAATAATAAAAGAAAGTTTAAGAAAAAGAAAACATAATGCAAAACAACTTAAAAATACTTGCAAAAAAGATTCATCCAAAAATTTACGAATTTGGTTTTCTCAAGAAATAACTACCTTTCCAAAATAGGAGCGTGATGAGATTTTATTCTTGCATCAATAACAGGAATAGAACAAGAAAAATGTTTATTCACAGTATCCGAATTAAGTCCATAAATATCATATGCAGGATTAGCACGAGTAAAAGTAACCCACAACCAATTAGATAAATCTTCACTAACAAAATTAGAGTCATCTACTAAAGTAATAAGCCCTATCCCTTCCAAATTTTGTTGTTCTAAACTAAAGATCAAATCATCAATTTCTCCTTTTCCCTCAACAACTAAACTTCCATTGATTACTAAATTAGGATTTTCAAATCCTGATGGAAGTGAAATCTCTGGAAGAGTATTACATAATTTTCTTTTTACATCTCCAGCAGCAGCAACTACTACTTTCGACCCTTCATTTAAACCCTCTCCACTATAATCTAAAGTGTCAATTGTAGTTTTCGTCTGAAAATGTAAATCTCTTTGCCAATCTACCCTCTCTAAGAAATGGGTAAAATACTCCTGTTCATTATTTACATTAGGAGCATTCTCTTCATCACAGATAAATAGAAACTTTGCTAATGAAACTTGACCCGTTCCTAAAATACGATTGGCAATAGTCAATAACTCTTGTGGTCTTTTAGTAGGATTATATGGCGTGTATCTTTCACTTCCTACAGCAAGTAATAATGGATGAACACCCGCTTCATCTACTGCATTTAAGGATTTTAACCCAGGTATTTCCTTCTCAATTGCCTTACCAGATATTTCATGAATAAGAGCTCCAAATTGAGAATCCTCTTGTGGAGGACGACCCACAACAGTAAATGGCCAAATACCATTTTCCTTTGCATAAACCTTATGTATTCTCAAAACAGGGAAATCATGCTTTAAACTATAATAACCTAAATGATCTCCAAAAGGCCCTTCTGGTTTTAAGTCTTGTGCATATAGTTCACCACAAATTACAAAGTCCGCATCTGCAGAAATAGTATAACCATCCTTCTTTGCATATCTAAACCTCCTTTTTGCTAATACTCCTGCAAACGATAATTCTGACATCCCTTCTGGAAGTGGCATAACAGCTGCAAAGGAGTGTGCCGGAGGTCCTCCTACAAAAATAGAGACCTTCAGAGCTTCTCCTTTTGTAATGGCTTTCTTTTGATGTACTCCTATCCCTCTATGAATCTGATAATGCATTCCTACTTCCTCATTCTTCACATATTCATTACCTGAAAGTTGAATTCTATACATTCCCAGATTAGAATTTAATATCCCAGGATTTTCCACATCTTCTGAATATACTTGAGGTAAAGTAATAAAGGGTCCACCATCTTCCTTCCAACATTTTATTTGTGGTAAGTCTTCTATTTTGATTTCTTCAAATGATTTTGGAAATCTTACTTTTTTAGGCAAAGAATAAATTCCATTTAAAACTATGAAAAGAGATTTTATAGGATTTTTTAACGCGTTTGTAGGGTTTAGTTTTATATCAATTAAATCTTTTACTAAATCTATACTCTTTCGGAAAATGAATTTTCCTCTATCTAATGTTCCAAACAAATTCGAAACGGACCTGTACTTACTTCCTTTAACATTTTCAAACAACAATGTTTTTTTTCCTTCCTTAAATTCATTCAAATGAATAGAAGCCATATCTAAATTAGGATTTACTTCTTCAGAGATAATTCTTACTTCTCCATTTTTTTGTAAATCTGAAACACACTGTTGTAAACTCTTATATGACATAGCCCAAAAATAAAAAAGGAAGCCGCTTGAACTTCCTCTTTTTAAATATTAATTAAAAATTATCTGTCTTCAATAGAAACATATCTTCTTTCATTAGCTCCTGTATAAACCTGTCTTGGTCTCCCAATGGGTTCCTGATTCTCTCTCATCTCCTTCCATTGAGCAATCCAACCAGGAAGCCTTCCTAAGGCAAACATCACAGTAAACATATCTGTAGGAATTCCTAATGCTCTATAAATAATTCCAGAATAAAAATCTACATTAGGATACAAACCTCTTGCTTTAAAATACTCATCATTAAGAGCAACTTGTTCTAATCTTTTAGCAATATCTAAAACTGGATCTTCAACACCTAAT
>NZWX01000011.1 GCA_002697625.1 Flavobacteriales bacterium | reverse complement strand
TTATAATACAATCTTTATTGGCATCAAAAATTAAATGTTGGTCTCCATTAAAAAAACCACCTGTACCAAATGTATTATCTAAAGCCCCACCAAAAGATATAGTGGTATTAGCTAAAGGATCAAAATTAGTAGCATTAGGATCTGTACATCCAAGAATTGGAGCTACACAATTTTGTTGACATGAAGATTGAGTTGTGTATTGCCCATTACCTGTACCTGGATCAAAACAATTACCCTGACCATCACAATCCCAACTAACTACACATGTCGACAAACAGGATGCATTTGATATTCCGAGATTTAAAGCTTGACTTACTACCACATCATGAAATTCTAAAACAATGCCATTCCCACCAATATGACAATAACTCATTATTGTACCAACTTGTGGAGTAGGATTGTTTGTGCAAGTACCCTCAACATCTACACAATTATCAATTGGTCCTCCCAGGAATGGAGGAATAACTGTGACATCTGGTACCCAACCACACCAATGCGTATGATTTGCTCCAATATTATGCCCTAACTCATGAGTAACTACCGCAAGATTCCAGGTGTATGTTGGATTTGGAAAAACAAAGTTAGTATCTGAGTTTAAACTAGCAGAAACCGCATAACCATAACTATTACTACATAAAGCATCTAACCAAGCTATACCTCCTCCTAAAGAGCGCTTAGATAAAAAATGTACAAGATCCCTATTTATTGAACTATTATTATTGCCCCAATAATCAGTGACCTCATCTAAAACATCAGCCGTAGAAGAAAAACTATTATATGGATCTGTTATATTCCATATTGTATTATGCACTACGCGAATTTCAACATTTGTTTGAGTTTGATATAATTGACTAACTCCTGAAAGAATAGCAAGAGCCCAATCTAATGTTTCTTGATTAGTAGAAAATGTATTTCTTGTATAATTATCTACCTCTATAGCTAATTCAAGACATACTGGTGTTACTATTTGGATATTTACATTTGTATTAGGTATTGAATTTATTTGTTGATTCACATTACACGAGAAACTCAATTGGTTAATACTATTATTAATATCAAAAAGGACATATTTACCATTATACTCACTTATCTCAAATTGTATATCATTAATTAAGAAAGTTGCATTTATCTTATTATTCACAAAATTTAATACTCCAATAGATTCTCTATTATAAATCAATTTATATGATAATAATTTAGGTTTAAGTCGTATATCCTTATCTCCATTTTTAGTTTTCAATTTAGTTAGAAGATTATCAGAATATGGCTGATACTTTTCAAGATCTAAAATAATATTTGAACCAAAAAATGGTAATTCCATAGTGAAAGATTCTGTTAAATCACGCAAAACCTCATTATATACAATTGGATTAAGTTCAAGTGTTATGGTCTTTTCAGGGTCTTTTGTCGCGATAACAGAATTAGCGGTATCATGTACAAATAACGATTTTTGACCTATTGAGAGCAAAGGCACACATAGTAATATTAATAATAGTTTTTTCATACTACAATAATACAGAAATTTATAGGAAATATGAAGAAAAAAAGTCTGGGTATAAGATTACAACCTACAACCTATTTAGATGATTATAGCAACTATCAAACTAAAATTCCTATATTTAAATATATAATTATATTTTAGCCTAGAATTTAAAACTAAAAAAATGAGTGATAAAAAAAAATATCTAGAATATATTTGTTTAGATACAGATATAGATGACAATCTCAAAATTGATTTAGAGAATAAATATTTTCAAGGAATAGACTTCTCCGATATCATTGTCTTAACCCCAGACAATAGTAATGAAGCAATAGATGAACATGGAGGAAGTTACTCTATGGAAATTATCTATGATATTAGAAATAATCAAATACTTCCTTCAATTAATTCTATTAATTATAATGAGAATACCAGTAAATGTCAAATATATACTAATTCGATATATTCTGAAATTTACTATACATATATTGAGTGGGAAAGTTTTGAAGGATGTTGGGGAGTTGCAAATATTGGAAGGAATTGGGAAGCTCAATTCCATGGAGGGTTTGAAGAGGCATATGGAGATATTAGTGATGATCAACAGAAAATATTAGAAGAAGAGATAACACCTCAAAAATTATATTTATTCCTCACAGAAGTTTTCCAAAAGATTGATTTATAACTCTAAAAGTGGGGGTAGCTGTGTTTTAAGCTTATCTAAATCAAGTACAATTATTCCAAGTTGGAATTATATATAACCTATTAATCAATAATCAAATTATCAATTCTTTCTAAAGGCCCTGGACACATACTAATATGGCAATTAATGCAACTGTTTACAATAGATTTATAGTTCTCTTTAGAAGGGTAGTTATTAAACTGATTAATGATACGACTATATCCTTCTGACATAGGAACAAGTCCCTCTTTTATAAAACTACTATCTGTTGCTTCTTGTGAATGAATGATAGCAAATGATAATTGTTCTTCAGAAAGACTCTCATTATTTTCAATCTTATATTTAATAACTTCCAGTCTTTCAAACATATCCCTCATTAGTAGAGCCATTTCACTAGTATCATTAGGATCAGTAATGATAGTAGAATCTTCATTATTATTAATACAGGCGCTAAAAAAGAGTACAGAAAGAATTAAAAATAGTCTCATTAATCTTGTATTATTACTCCATCAGCAGTAAAAGCAATTACATATTCTGGTTCAGTAATAGATAAAATTTCTTCAGATGACTTTCCAGCATCTTCAGCATAATGTTGTAAAAGCTCTACACTTAAAGTATCAAAAAATGCTTCTCCATTAATTATAGCAGTTTTACCTTCAACTCCTTCCTTTGGAACAAAGAAACCATAGTCTTTAAAACGCACCATTAAAGTATCTTTCCCAGCTTTTAGTTCCATCCAACAGCCTTTTTTAGCACAAGTAGATAAAATCTCTCCTTGTATTTTACTAGTTGAAGTTCCATTGCTTTCTACTTCTACCCTTACTGAAGAATACTCTGTAATATTATTATTGTCAATTTTGTCTCCATAAAATTTTTCTACTACCCTAGATGTTTCTTTATTTTCTCCATTTGGATTACTACAAGCAAAAATTGCTCCAAGTCCAATTATAAAAAGTGTTTTTTTCATTCTAATAGTGTTTTGTTAGTTCTACAAAATTAAGAAATAATTTTATTTTTCTTTAAAAATATCCACAAATACAAACTTGATAGCTACTGCAACAAATCCAATTGAAACAAGAACATTAGCGTATTGATATGAATTATGCATCTACAAAATCATCTAAAGAAATATCAATAGACATATTTTGAAGAGAATGTAGTACAAGTATTCCAACTATAATTATAGGAATAAAGATAAGAAGTAATAGTTTTATAAAAAACTTCTTCCTTTTTTTAATATCTTTAGGTATCGGTTTAGAAAGATACCACAAAATTGACACTAAATATGATAGGATTAAAGTAATACCTAATATAGCACGAATAGGGGAAGTTTTTGAAACAATCTCTGATTCATTATATATCTGATTATTACTATTATTCACAGGGAACGATGCATAACTTACCTGTGTAAGTGTTAGAAGTGTAAATAAAAATAAAATTGTTTTTTTCATACTACAAAGAAAAACAAAAAAAAATAATTGTATTTTTACCACAACTATGAGTGCATTAATTTTTTATTTATTTCTAGCATTATTTGTTTCTTTTATATGTTCACTTACTGAATCAGTACTACTTTCGACACCACAATCCTTTTTAATAACAATAAAAGATAAAGAAAAATGGGCAAATTCATTTTTAAAATTTAAATCACATATTGACAAACCTTTATCTGCTATTTTATCGCTAAATACAATCGCTCATACTATTGGAGCCGCAGGAGTTGGAGCTGAAGCAACAAAATTATATGGAGATTCTTCATTAGGGATTGTTTCCGGGATACTAACAATTTTAATACTAATAATAACAGAAATCATTCCTAAAACAATGGGTGCTAGGTATTGGAGAAGTTTAGCAAAATTAACATTACAAATAATAAACATTATGTTATTTTTCACATATCCTCTTGTAATACTTTCAACAAAAATCACTAAGCTAATATCTCACAATAAAAAAGAAAATATTACTAGTCGAGAAGAAATCGCGGCATTAACAGAAATTGGTACTGATGAAGGTGTTTTTTCTGAAAACGAAAATCAAATCATTCAAAATATACTTAATCTTCAAAAAATTAGAGTAACTGAAATTATGACACCTAGAGTAGTCGTAACTTCTATAGAAGAAAATTTAACATTAAACGACCTTCTTAATGATAAAAAATACCTAAATTTTTCTCGCATCCCTACATATTCTAAACAAAATGAGAACATTACTGGATATGTTTACTTACAGGATATTTTAGAAAAATTATCAAAACAAGAAAATCATAACTTATTAGTTAAAGAATTCAAGCGTAATGTGTTAACCATCCCTTCTAGTATAACATTATATAATTTATGGGAGAAAATGTTAGAAAGAAAAGAACATATATCAATAGTAGTTGATGAATATGGAGGGTTTTCCGGTATTGCTACAATGGAAGATATTATTGAAACCTTAATTGGCTTAGAAATCACTGATGAAAATGATACAATAATAGATATGCAAAAACATGCTAAAAGAAGGTGGAAGGATAAACAAAATATCCACCAAAAATAAACCTAATCATTGAGACAGATGAAAAATCTATTTAATAAACTAAAATAAAAATATATGGATATGTGTCCTTGATTCTTTCTATCTTAAATGAAATGATAATATAAAAAATAATTGGTTTATCTAAGTAATGAGTTGTTTTTAAAATAAATGTTAATTTAGCAACCTAATCAAAAAGTATAAAAATCTATGGATGAGTTAATTAAAAATGTTAAAATTTGGGCAGAAGAAAAAAACCTACTTAAAAAAGAAAATAGTCAAGCACAAATGTTAAAGGTTTTGGAAGAGGTTGGGGAAACAGCTGGAGCTCTACTGAAAAACAAAAATAAAGAAATTATCGATGGATTAGGTGATAGTTTTGTAACCTTAATTATTCTTTGCTACCAACTTGAAATAGAGCCAAAAAAATGTCTTCAAGTTGCATGGGATGAAATAAAAAACAGAAAAGGCAAAACAGTTAATGGAACTTTTATTAGGGAATAATATAATTATTTCTATAGGTTCAAAGTCGGGTACAGAATTATAACCCACACTCTATTTACATGATTACATTAAGTGTTTATACTAAAAATGACTCCTTTTTTCACCGATAATCAATCTACTAAAACAAACTCAAAAAATTAATTGGATTCTCTGATTAGAAAATATTTTATAAAATAATTATAGGTTTGCATAATGAAATTATTGAAACAAGATGTTTTTGGAAATGTGTTATTGATAAAAAGATATTTAATTAGAATCTTAGGAATAATTTCACACAGAAGATTTAGAGGGACAAATCATTTAATAATAGACGGGAGTGAAATAATAAATAATTTACCAGATAAAAACGTGTTATTTGTTTCGAATCATCAAACATATTTTGCAGATGTTACCGCAATGATACATGTGTTTAATGCGAGTTTAAACGGGAGGTGGAATAGTTTAAAAAAGAGGTCTTATCTAAAGAACATAAAATTAAATATTTATTTTATAGCTGCAAAAGAAACAATGAATTCTGGAATTATTCCAAAAATACTATCTTATGCTGGCGCAATACCTATATCAAGAACATGGAGAGAACACGGGAGAGACATTAAAAGAAAAGTTAATAAAGAAGAAATACGTAATGTGCAGAAAGCTCTACATAATGGATGGGTAATCACATTTCCACAAGGCACAACTAAACCATGGTCTCCTATCAGGAAAGGAACCGCTCATATTATTAAAGAAAATAAACCCTTAGTAGTACCAATTGTAATTGATCGATTCAGAAGATCATTTGATAAAACAGGGCTTAGAATCAAGAAAAAAGGCACGAAACAACACCTTAAAATTAAACAACCTTTAGTAATTGATTATAATAGTGAGACGTTAGATAGTATCGTTGAAAAAATAAGTTTTGCAATTGAACAACACCATTCTGATGAATACAAAACAACTGGGTAGAGAACCAAATCTTAACTTTTAACTCACCGAAGGATATAACAAATTCTATTTTAAACTTTTAAAATAACGAACAATTGGAATTTCTGATTAGAAAAAACTTTCTAAAATAATTTATTCAATAATTATCTTCTTTTCTACCGTTCCATCCTCATAAAGATAAAATAGTGGAGAATTTGGTTTTTCATTAACTGTCCTGCCTAATAAATCAATAATCTTATAAGGTCTTTCATTGCATAACTGATTATCTAATCCAGAAAATATTTTTTCGATACTAAACTTATTAAATCCATATACACCATAAGATATTCCATTTCCCATACCTCTCCAAGAATACCAATGTATATTATTATCCCAGGTATCATAACAACCAAACTCTTGAGTAGAATTATCATAGCCTATACCTACTACAAAGTGATCCGTCAAATCATCTCCATCAGTATCGACTAATATAATTACTGGTTTATTATTATCAATTTCTACCTTATATTCATCCCAGCTACTACTAGAATAATATTCATATTCTGTATTTGTAATATAATTTGGGTTTCTAAAATATATATAATCCTCAAAGGCAGTTCCAATGTCACTAGACCAACTCCATCCCCAATAATTACCACAGATACTCATTGATGTTTTCATAAAATCTGCAATTGAATTATTCTGATGAGGAATACCTGTTTCAGATATGTCTTGTAATAAATTTGGGTAATAATCCTGTGGTAATGAATAATCATAATAATGTTCATTACTAGCAATTAACATATTGATATTATTTGTTTGAAGCAAGGTGCTATCATCATACAGATCATAAAACCCATGTAAATCGTAGAAGCCAACAATCATGCCTAATGCTGTAGGACCACACCCTCTATGCCATATATATGTAGGTATATCATCTATTAAAACAACATTACTTTTATTTATACTCCCAATAGGCACATTTAATGGCCTCACATTATCACCTCTACTTTGTTGTGCGAAAACTAGAGTAGGTACAAAAAATAATATTAGTAATAGTTTTTTCATTATTTGAAGAATTAATAGATGCAATCTTCTCCACTATCTTTATTAGTTGATTTATAATGAAGATTTCCCGCTTTTTCTGCTTCACAAGAATTCTCATAAACCAAATTATTACAAGCACAGACGGGATTATATTCTTCAGTACAAATAATCTCTGGTGTAGGTGACACATAACAAGGTCCTAAAATTTCATCGCCATCACTACATCCAATTGTTAAAGTTAAACCTAAAAATATAATCATTAATTTTTTCATACAACAATAATATAAAAATTTACACGAAGAGTTTCAAGAAACTCATAGAAAGTTTGATATGATAAATTATATTTTTACCCATAGATTGTGATGATGATTTCTGGCACTTAATACCTTAAGAAGAATACTAATCAATCTAATAAAACAAAATAAAAAAAAGTAATTGGAACTTCTGATTAGAAAAAACTTTTAAAAATAATTAAAGAATTCTAAGCACTATCTATTTCTTGAAGACTAAGTTCAGTCCAAGAAATCCACTGACTTATACTATCACTCCCCTGCAGCTTATTTGTTTGAAACCATTGTAGCAATATTTCAGGATCCTCTTTAAAATATTTCTTACAAGTTAAGTATAACCCTTCTTCAGAGTCCAATAGGAAATTTTTAATTTTATTCATATCAAGATCATCAGGATTATTGTCATTTTTGTTCACTTTCTTTATGAAATATTTTGGATTGTCATCTTCAGTTTGGCCTTTTTTATTAACTTGTTCTAGAAGATATTGACCATACTTTACATCTTTCCAAAAATAATAGGTAATAATTCCTAATGCAACCGATTGACGAGAGAATAGGCCGTTAAAATTAAATTTTAATGGAATTAATTCCATAGGTCGGATTTCTCTTTTACCAGCTTCGTATAATTTCTTTAATATTTTTTCATTGTTTTCCATTAATTTTTTAACGAAAACTTTTATAAAAAATTATAAAAAATGGGAGAAAAAAAGTGGGGTATGGATATAAGTCTAATCTTTTAAAAACAATATTATAAGTTGGAGTTCATAAACCTCTGAATTAGTCTGTGAAAATGATGCACTCCTTTTTCCATTTTAGGAGAGAACCTACCACTCTTGTACAATCTAGAATTAATTCCTGATTGGACTCTGTTTATTATTTCTTGGTCCTCTAATTCAACTTTATTAACATCTGCTCCAGCCCCAGTATTAAGTAATTTTTGATTCCACACATAAGATCTGAACTCAACTCTAGTTTTATTGAATGATAATGGAGTAATAATATTCATTGATAACCCCCAAGGATAAAAATTCATCATAATATTAGGAAATAACCAAAAGTAATAAGCAGCAATATTCTCTCCAAAATCTGGAGATGATTCTGGTAAATCAAAACAATCATCCTGATTATTACCATATCCAATTTGAAGATTAGAATAAGGAAATATTTCAACTTCATAATCTTTATAATTAAGAACAGAATTTAAATCTTTATGAATAAATGGAATATGAAACCCCTCTAAATAATTATCACAATACAAAACCCAATTAGCATCTATAGTATATTCTTTTGACAAATCCTCTCTATATATAAAGTCTTGAATAGGCATCCAATTCACACGCTTTTCAATATCTCTAAATAATTCATCCAGTGAAAATGCGGGATCTAAAGAAGTGAAAATAAATTGATTCCATTGACTACAATTAACTTTAGGTAAATCATCTCTTTTACAAGGAAAATTCTTCATACCTTTTGATTCTGGCATAGAAAGAAATTTACCTGAAAAATCAAACCTTCTACCGTGATAACCACAAACAATAGCATGATTTAACAAACAAGGTTTATCAATTAGTAAATTACCTCTATGAGTACAAACATTAGAATAACATTCTATGCCTTTTTTGTTACGAACAAGAAAAAGAGGCTCAGGCAAAATATCATCTATTAAAGTAAATGGATATGCACTATTTAAATTAGAAAGTATATTATCCTCAGTTATAAATTGCCAACTTTTCACAAATAAATTATCAATTGCTTTGGTAAATATAGATTCTGAAGAATAAAAAATTGAAGGCAATGTACGAGAGTCTTCAATATTATTTTTTATATTTTTCATAAAACAAACTTACAAAAGATTTATAGAAAATAGAAAATAAAAAAGTCCCAACTAATTAAAGTTGAGACTTCTTTTATAAAAACGGCAACGACCTACTCTTCCAGATATCACTCTAGTACCATCGGCGCTACTGGGCTTAACTTCTCTGTTCGAAATGGGAAGAGGTGGACACCAGTGCTATAGTCACCATAAAACCTTTGTTCATTAAATTGACATTTAATTGTAGTGAATATATAAAAGTAAATCAAAGTCTATGGGTAATTAGTATTGCTCAGCTTTGACATTTCTGCCTTTACACTTGCAACCTATCAACGTCATCGTCTATAACGACCCTTAAAAGAAATCTAATCTTGAGATGAGTTTCGTGCTTAGATGCTTTCAGCGCTTATCTCATCCGAACGTAGCTACCCTGCAATGCAGCTGGCGCCACAACAGG
>NZWX01000010.1 GCA_002697625.1 Flavobacteriales bacterium | reverse complement strand
TACCTAACACTTTATTTGCTTCGATAGTTTCTTTTTTTCTGATCTCAGAACTCCCCCTTGTTCCAAGTTCTCCTTTAGTAAGGTCTATAACTCCAATTTTTAATCCTTGATTAATGTGTTTAATTATGGTGCCAGAACAAGCAAGTTCTACATCATCAGGATGAGCTCCGAAAACAAGAATATCTAATTTCATTCTATTTATTAGTATTGTTCTTTAACTTAGCTAAAATAGAGATAATAACTACAATACCTACTGAAATCCACACCGCATTAGGAATCTCTACTGTATCCCCTGCTGCATATGAATGTAATCCAGAAAGTAAATAATTTACTCCAAAATAAGTCATTAAAACAGAGTATACTGCAAAAACAGAAGCTACATTAAAAATGTATTTACCCTTTAGTGCTGGTACAAACCTCATATGAAGAATAAAGGCATAGACTAAAATACTGACCAAAGCCCAAGTTTCTTTAGGGTCCCATCCCCAATATCTACCCCATGATTCATTTGCCCAAATACCACCTAAGAATGTTCCTATTGTAAGCATATATATTCCTATTGTTAGAGTCTTCTCGTTAATTATGGTTAACTCAGAAATTTTCAAATCCAATACTTTTTTATTTCTATTGTTCTTAAAAATCATCAACATTAATGATAATAAACCTAAAAATCCTCCTAATATTAAAAATCCGTAGGAAGCAACTATTATTGAAACATGAATCATTAACCAATAGGAATTTAATACTGGAACAACATTGGTAATTGTTGGGTCAAGATAACTTACAAAAGCAAATAATAGTAGTAAAGAAGAAACAGATGTTGTAGTTGCTAAAGTTAAATTAGATTTTCTTGCAAATATTATTCCTGCAAACATTGTAGCCCATACAGTATATATCATAGCCTCATAACCATTAGTCCAAGGAGCGTGATTAGATATTATCCATCTAGCAATAAGTCCTAAGGTATGAAATATCCAACCTGTAATAACTAAGTACCTTAATATTTTAATTGTATAAAATATCCATCGTTTATCATGAAACATTTGAACAATTAATAACACAAGCATTAATAATCCTACAAAAAAGTAATACATAAATAATTGAGTAAATATGTCTACTTTATTGTATAAAATCTCTAAATCAATTTTGTAATCAGATTGAATAATATTATTTCCATTTTCTCTCTGATATTTCTTTATAACCCTTAGTAAGGTATCACTAAAACTCCAGTTTTCAGAAATTATCGAAGACTGAATACTTCCTAGATAATAATTTAATAAGTTTGAATATATGATTGAGTCCCCTGATGGATGTGGGACGTCTAAATTACCAACCCATTTGGTATTATTACTATCTTGATTAGGAAATACATTCAAATTAGAATTATAACTTTTTGTATTGATAATTGAGTATAAAATGTTCAGTCTCTCAGTTACTTTTAATAATTCTTTATCGTATTTACTTTTATCCTTATCAGCTTTTCCATTTGTGATTCGTACCTTTTCTTGAAAGATATAATGTCCATTTTCTGAGTTAAAAAAGTTATAAAAGGAAACCAGTTCTTCTTCAGAATTTAATTCTTTTAATAATTGTTTGTGTTGTACTCTTATCAAAGGAATACTATCCCAAAGTTGTGGAAAACTAATAATTCCTAAGTAGATTTGAGTAGAGTTCTGTCCGTATAATTTCTCTTTTCTAGTAATCTTTCGAATTAATTCTGATGAAAAAGTAGAAAGAGGTTTGATTCTACCATCATTTTGAATTAAAAGGTCATCTGCATTACTAGCGTGAACAGAACTCACCTTATATCTTTCTAATAATTCTTCTTGTGTTTGATCAGATTGAGCGGACACACTAATAGATGATAAAACCAAAAACACTAATAAAGATGTAGATTTAATTTTTTTCAAATTTTTAGTTAATATTTTAAACCTTGTGTTTTTAAAGAAAAATATTGTTATCATTCCTAACATTAAAAGTCCATATCCTATATAACTAACTAAGGTCCCCCACCAATCATGATTTACAGATAATATGGTTCCACTTTCATCAGGGTCGTAAGAAGATTGAAAAAATCTATGCCCTTTATAATCTAAGACATTATTCATAAATATTCTGTAAGGAAATCTTGTGTCTCCATCAATGACTTCTACTTCTGAAGCAAAAGAAGATGGACTATTAGACCCTGGATATTTTTCTAACTGAAAATCATTTAAATGTATAAAAAATGGTGTTGTAAAGAATTTAGGACCATAAGTTAACTCAAAATTAAGTTCATCAATGCTGAATTCCGTACTATTTGGATACATCCCCTTTCTTCCTTTTAAAGTTATATTTTTAGATTTTTCTCCTACTTTTACATCTAAAATTAATGCATCATTTGACCTGGTCTCATTTTTACCTGTATTATCCATATTATTAGAAGTCGAATAGATTACTTGATCTTCATTAAAAGAAAAATCACTAAACATATATCTCTTGTCATTAATGGTTAATAAGGACATTTTATTTAAGTCAAATTCGGTACCTTTTTCATAAATTATAGGAGGTTCTCCGTTAGGTGGCATACTTATAATAGAAATATCAAAATCAGAAAAACATTTTACAGAATTATCCTTTATAAAAAAGTTTACAGAGGATTCTTTTTGGTTGTTTACAGTAAAGTTTATTCCTTTAAACTCCTCGAACTCTCCAATTTTAATTTCTTTATTTATAAAATCATTAACTGATAACTGAGTTCCTTTTTTGTCTGAGTCTCCAGATGAAGACAATCTGATTCCTGAGATCTCAGATTTTACTGAAGAGTCTGCCGCATTAGCTAAAAAGTCAGTATATGTTATAGTAAATCCTTGTTTTAAATCTGAGTTGGAAATAGAAAAATAATTAGAGAATAAATGTTTCAGAACTGCAATATCATCAAACTGTTTTGTAATACCTGATAAATGTAATTTTTTATCGTATTTAAATTGTTGATTTCCATCATTAACCCTTACTTGTAAATAGGTGTCATCTGATAAGAATGTGTTGGACTTCTCCCCTTCTTTAATTCTCATCATTCCTTCGTAACCAGTATATCTGGTAATACCTGCTCCAAGAAGAATAATGATAAAAGAAAGATGGTATATAAGTGTGGCTAATTTTTCTTTTCTGAATAGATTAAACTTTAATACATTCAATACAAGAGTAGTTGCTAATGAAATAAGGATAAATTCGAACCACCATGTATTATAGATAAGTGATTTGGATGAGGATGATCCAAAATCATTTTCTACAAATGTAGCGTATCCAATGGAAAATGCAAAAACTAATAATAACAAGGTCGCAAACCTCATTGAAGATAAAAAATTAACAATTCTGTTTATCATAGTTATTTTGTTTTTGCAAAATTATAACTTTGTTTTTGAATATATTAATAATATTATATTTAATAAATGAAAAAAATCACATTTATAGGATCTGGAAATGTAGCTAGTATTCTATCTAGTAAGTTAAAAGATAAAGGGTTTGAAATTGTTGAGATTTGGAGTAAAACTGAGACATCTGCAAGGGAATTAGCGTTGAAATTAGATTGTAACTTCACAACAAACCTTAATGATTTACAACCTACAGATTTGATTATGATTGCTGTA
Source organism: Flavobacteriales bacterium (assembly GCA_002697625.1). Lineage (GTDB taxonomy): Bacteria > Bacteroidota > Bacteroidia > Flavobacteriales > BACL11. The sequence continues at coordinate 31,963 of NZWX01000010.1, read as the reverse complement.
AAAGATGATTTTATAAAAGAAACTGTTCATTTAATTACTAATAAAGAAACTCCAATAGTTCATACTTCAGGATGTATAGGGATAGATGTTTTTTCTAACAAAAAAAAATATGGAGTATTCTACCCACTGCAAACCTTTAGTAAAGAAATTGAAATGGATTTTGAAAACTTACCAATTTGTATAGAGTCAAATAATCCGTCTTTAGAAAGTGATTTAATAGAGATTGCAAACTCACTTACTACATCTATACACAAACTAAACTCTGAACAAAGAAAAAAGCTACATATTGCAGCTGTTTTTGCGTGTAACTTTAGTAATCATTTACTTGCCATTTCTGAAGATATAATGAAAAAAAATAATTTGGATTTTAATTTATTAAAACCATTAATTGAAAATACTTTTCAGAAAATAAAAAACAATTCCCCAAAAGATACACAAACTGGTCCAGCCTTCAGAGAAGATAAAAAAGTGATGGAAGATCATTTAAAGCAATTAAAAAACCATAAAGAATTCCAGGTCATGTATTCTAAAATTTCTGAAAGTATTATAAACTTTAAAGATGATAATTAAGTTTATTAGTTTTTTAAAGTTAATAAGAGTACAAAATCTATTTCTATTACTTCTTTCTCAAATTGTTCTGTATTATTTTACTTATAAAAATTTTGGAGACATTACGTTGTATTTACTTCTAATTATTACATTTTTGATAACTGCTGCCGGATATATCATAAATGATATTTTGGACATAGAATCGGATATAATAAATAAAGAAGAGGTAATTATAGGTACACAGATTTCTGCCAGAAAAGCTATATTTTGGTATTACTTTTTTAATAGTATTGCTTTATTACTTTCTTTAGTACTACTATATATTTCTAAGAATATTTTATTGTTCTTAATTTTATTATTAGCGATATTTGTTTTGAATTGGTATTCAAAAACCTACAAACATAAATTCTTGATTGGAAACTTAGTGGTTTCTGTTTTAACCTCATTAAGTATCTTTAATATTTATTTAATTTTCCCTTCAATAAGTCATAAGTTAGTACCTCCTCTTTTTATTATATTAATATATTGTTACTTTGCTTTTTTTCTGACCTTTTGCAGAGAGATAGTAAAGGATTTAGAGGATAAAGAAGGAGATAAAATTATGAATTCATCAAACATGACATTTAAAATTTCTAAAGAGAAAATAAAAGGAATATTAATTATATTATTATTATTTGTCCTGATTCCCTTTATTTATGTATTGAAAATGGATGTTGAATATTTTTTAAGATATAACTCTTTCAGTCTGACAACGTTTATTAGTAGTTTTATAATTAATTTACTAGTTTGTTTCACAATGTATAATATTATTAAATCTAATGTTAAGAAAGACTATACATTTATAAGTAGGATGTTGAAAATCATAATGATTGTAGGTATACTAACTGTTCCGTTTTATATATAAATTAATCTAACAAATTACAATAAGTTTTACGATATAATTCCCTAAAAATAAAGTAAGTATTACCTCAACGGGGATAATGATTGACAAATTACTGCTAATCTCAACAGAAAAGATAGATGGGCCAAACGAATGTCGTTAGACTACCATTAGTTTCAAAATTATACCAGAAAAATTAGAAATTTTTAATTAGAAAGTTTTTTACCTTTTGCTTTTGTATATTTGCTCTCATTAATAATTTAACCATGAAAAAAACCTTTTTATATAAATTTTCTTTTGTTTTATTAATTATCTTTACTTTTTCCTGTACACCTATGAGTAAAATTACTTATCTAAATGAGGGTGGTGATAATGAATGGAATATTAACCCTACCCCTCCAAAACATTATCTAGAAATAGGAGATATCTTAGTTGTAAAAGTATTAAGTTTTGATGAAGAAACAACTAACTTTTTTAATGTAGAGAATAATGTGAACTCTGCAAACTCCTCTATAACCTCTGCTAATATTTATTTAAATGGCTTCACAATAAACCAGGAGGGAATTATTGAAATACCTTATATAGGTGCTGTACATGTCTTAAATCAAACAATTGATCAAGCTAAAAAATCTATAGAAGAGAAAGTAGATGAATATTTAAAAGAAGCTACAGTGATTGTAAAGCTTGGTAATTTTAATGTAACTGTTTTAGGTGAAATATACAGACCAAATACATATCCTGTATATCAGGATAATATTACGATATTTGAAGCTATTTCCTTATCTGGAGGGATAACTGATTTTGGAGATTTAACTAAAGTGAAATTAATAAGAACACATAATAACCAGAAATCGGTTCACAAATTAGATTTAACACAACAAAATATTATAAATTCTGATTTTTATTATCTGCATAATAACGATTTGTTATATGTCGAACCATTGAAATATAGAGGTTTCAGAAAATCACAATCACAATTATTACTATCTGCATTAACGACAGTTGCTGTTATTGTAAATGTATATTTAAAATTTACTGAATAATATGACAGAATTTGAAAATCTAAACGAAAATTCCTCTGAAGAAACAATAGATGTCAAATCTCTTGTCAGAAAATTTAGTGGATATTGGTATTATTTTATCTTGTCTATATGTTTATGTTTATTTATATCCTTTTTATATAACAGATATACGAGACCAATTTATGTGGTTTCTACTACAATAGAAATAAGAGACGACAATAACACTCAATTAGGTGTTGAGAATATACTTGAGGGAATGGAAATGTTTAGTGTTAAAACCAATCTGGAAAATGAAAAAGCTAAATTAAAATCTTACACTTTAGCTGAAAGAACGATTCAGGAATTAGGAATACAAACTTCTTATTTTAAGCATGGTACAGTTCAGACCGTAAATCAATACAAGTCCAATCCTTACACAATTGAGTTTGATTCAACTCACTTACAATTAGCGGGCGTAGAGTTTTTTATAAATATTTTAGATTTTAATAGTTTTAAGTTAAGAGTAGATTGTAAAGATCATAATACGTATAACATTAGAACTAATAGAAAAAATAATAGTTTACAAGCTAATCTTTCTTATAACTCAATCCATTCTTTTGGCGAGCATATAGAAACAGATTATTTCTCCTTTAAGGTTGTCAAGACACCACACTTCAATAAAAAAAATATAGATAATGAAAATAATTATTCATTTATTTATCACTCTTTAGAAAAAATCTCGAAAAAATATGTGAAGTATTTAAATGTATCTCCACTAAGTAAGGAAAGTTCCGTGTTAAAACTGAATATCTCTGGATTTGCTAGAAAAAAGAACATTGATTATTTAAACACTCTTTCTAGATTATATCTGACCCAAGGATTAGAGGAGAAAAACAGAATGGCTAAAAATACAATAAGATTTATTGAGGGACAAATCATCAAAACTCAAGATAGCCTCGATATCATTGAGGATAAACTTAAAGATTTTAAAGAAGATAATCCAAATTTGGATGTTTTTGATAAAGAATTCGGAACTTATTTCCAGAAGCAAAAAACGGAAAGTAATATCTCTCAATATCAAGTACATTTAAGTTATTATAAAGAACTTTTATCGTATTTACAAAATTCTCAAGGCTCTGAAAATATAATATCACCAAATTCAATGGGGATTAGTAATCCTGAGTTAAATGCCTTAATATCTACTTTTATTACGCTTAATTCTAAGAAAAAAGAATTAGAATTATCAACTAAAGAAAGTCATCCAAAGTATCAAGCCGTATTTTCTCAAATTTCGTTTACAAGACAAAGTATTATTGAAAATCTTAAGAATTTAATCTCTTCTACAAAATCAGCTGAAAGAAGTTTGCAAAACAGGGTAGATGTTTTTAATAAAGAAATAGAAAACCTTCCAACTTCTGAGAAAGAATATGTAAAACTAAAAAGGGAGTTTATGCAATCTGAGAGAATTGTAAATTACCTAATATTAAAGCAACAAGAAACAGAAATAGCTAAAGAAGGTACAGAGCCTGATCATAGAATTGTGGATACTGCGGGTAAGAATGATAGTGAAATCCCAATTTCACCAAGTAAAAAGTTATCTTATTTATTGGCATTATTATTAGGTTTCGGATTTCCTGTTGTTGTAATAAGTTTAAGAGATTTCTTTAACGAAACAATTAGATCAAAATCAGATTTAACGAAAATCACAAACATTCCTATTTTAGGTGTAATAGGTAACTCGGACAAAGGAAACAACTTAGTTGTTTCTGAGAATCCAAAGTCTGTTATAGCTGAATCCTTTAGGTCATTAAGAACGAACATACAATATCTAGCTTCTGATAAAAAATCTAAAGTAATTACAGTAACTTCATCTGTTGGTGCAGAAGGAAAAACATTCTGTTCAAGTAATCTTGCATTAATTTTAGCAACAGCTGGTTACAAAACGATTTTACTTGGTGCTGATTTAAGAAAACCAAAGACACATGAAGATTTTAACTTAGATAATTTGGAAGGTTTGAGTTCTTTTTTAATAAATCAAAGTTCATTAGAAGTTATAGTAAGAGAAACAGAAAATGAGAATTTAAAAATTATTACTTCTGGCCCTGTACCTCCTAATCCAGCAGAATTGTTAAATAGCGGAAAAATGAATAATTTGATTTACGAGCTTAAAAAAGAATTTGAATATATTATTATTGACACCCCTCCTTCTGGTTTGGTTACGGATAGTGTTATTACAATGAAGTTCTCTGATGTTAATTTATATGTGGTAAGACATAATTATACAAAAAGGAATATGTTAAACATTATAAATGACTTATATGACACTAAACAAGTTCAAAATTTAAATATTATAATAAATGATTATATGCTTAGTTCTTCATCTTATGGATACGGTTATGGATATGGTTATGGGAATGGATACGGATATTACGAATAAAAAGAATGTACAATAACAAATCAGCAGAAAGGAAGTATACAGTTAATGACAAAAATAGGTGGTTTTATAAATGAATAGAACAACTTATATAGTCGCCATATTTCCAATAATTTTTCTTATTATATTATTATCTATAAATGTTTCTTTGTATGGAGATGATTCCTTAGGTGGAGCTAATCAATTAGCTCTTATACTTGCTGGAGCTGTTGCTGGTATTATAGGTATAAAGAGTGGTACTAATTGGAAAAGTATTATCGAAGGAATAAGTAATTCTATTAAATCTGTAACGCCTTCAATTATTATTTTATTATTAATTGGTTCATTGGCTGGTACTTGGCTTATTTCAGGTATTGTACCTGCTATGATTTATTATGGACTACAAATTCTAAATTCTGAGATATTTTTATTTGCAACAGCTATTATTACTACAATTGTTAGTATAGCTACAGGCAGCTCTTGGAGCACCATTGCTACAATTGGGGTTGCACTTTTAGGTATAGGGCAAGCTTTGGGTTTAGGAGTGGGTATGATTGGAGGAGCAATTATTTCTGGGGCTTATTTTGGGGATAAAATGTCTCCCCTTTCTGACACAACTAACCTAGCTCCGGCAATGGCGGGCACAGACCTCTTTAATCATATAAAATATATGATGTATACTACAATACCCTCCTTTTTTATTACTTTAATATTGTTTTTGGTATTAGGTTTTCAGTCAGATGTTAGTTCTGCTCAAAATATAGATGAGTTATTATTAGTTCTATCTACTTCTTTTAATATCACTCCTTGGTTATTTTTAGTCCCAATAATGGTAATTCTTTTAATTATTAAGAAAGTACCAGCAATTCCTTCTCTATTAATAGGAACTCTACTAGGAGGATTTTTTGCAGTTATTTTTCAACCAAATATTATCTTAGAAATTACTGAAAGTAATCACATGAATTTTTCAAATTCATACCAAGCAGTTATAAATTCAATGTGTACAGAAACTAATATTTCTACTCAAAATGAAGATCTGAATTCGTTGTTATCTACAGGAGGAATGTACGGAATGTTAAATACAATTTGGTTAATTGTTTGTGCAATGATCTTTGGTGGAATAATGGAAGTGACAGGACTTTTAAGAAGAATATCAGAACCTATTATTAATCTTGCTAAAACTAATGGTAGTTTGGTGGCTACTACTGCTGGAACATGTATATTTTTTAATATTACAGCTTCTGATCAATATATAAGTATTGTTGTTCCAGGTAGAATGTTTATTGATAGTTATAAAGAAAAAGGATTAGCTCCTGAAAATTTAAGCAGAACCTTGGAAGATTCTGGTACGGTTACTTCAGTGCTGATACCCTGGAATACTTGTGGAGCTACACAATCTGCAGTATTAGGAGTTGCTACTTTTACATATTTACCTTATTGTTTCTTTAATCTTATCTCTCCTATTATGACTATCGTTTATGCATATTTAGGTATAAAGATTAAGAAGCTTACTCGAAAATAATCTTCTTTTCTACAGAATTATCATCATAAATATAAAATAAAGGGATATTGTTTAACTCTCTTGTTCAAAATTATCATCAGGTACATAGGTTTGCTAAGCAAAAGTAAAAATTGGTAAACACAGTAAAAGTAGGAGTTTTTTCATAATTTAATATGTATTGATTGTTAATACGACAAAATTATATAATACAAATTTAAATACTATGCCAAACAGAGTATCTAGGTCTTATCTGTAAAGCAAGAAAGATTAGGAAAATAACTCTTTCAACTTATCTATAGCAAAATCAATATCTTCTTTAGTATTGTATTTACTAAATGAAAAACGGACTCCTGGCCTCATAGAATCTGGAACAATAGAAGTTAACACATGAGACCCTTTACTACTACCCGAACTACAAGCAGAACCTCCACTACAAGCCACTCCTTTAATGTCTAAATTAAACATCAGCATTTCAGAGTTTGCACTTTCAGGAAAGTTACAACTTAATACGGTATATAAACTATCGTCAAGATCAGTACATTTACCATAAAACTGAACATCTTTAATTTCTGACTGTAGTTTGTCTATCATGTATTTCTTTAATCCTTTTATATAAGTAGTTTCCTCTTCTAGATTTTCATAAGCCATCTCCATAGCTTTTGCCATTGCAGCTATACCATAAATGTTCTCTGTTCCAGCCCTCATGTTTCTTTCTTGTCCTCCCCCTCTTAATAATGGTTTTATTTGTATATCTTCAGAAATATATACAAATCCTATTCCTTTTGGTCCATGAAATTTATGAGCAGAAGCAGCCATAAAATCAACATTCAACTCTCTCATATCAAACGGAAAGTGAGCCATGGTTTGGACTGTGTCTGAATGAAAAATAGCATCAAATTCTTTGCATTTATCTCCTATCTCTTTTAGTGGCTGTATGGTTCCTATTTCATTATTTGCATGCATTATAGAGACAAATGTTCTCTCATTGTTTTTTAATAATTCTTCTAAGTGCATCAATGAGATTACTCCATTTTTATCTATATCTATATATGAAAGTTTTATCTTACCTTCTGCTGCTAAATCTTCTAATGGATACAATACTGCATGATGAGATAGTTTTGAAGTTATAGCATGTTTTATTTTATGATCATGTATTGCGCATTTTATAGCCATGTTATCTGCTTCTGTACCACCAGATGTGAAAAATATACTTCCCGGTGATGTGTTTAATAAATTAGCTATTGTTTTACGTGCAGTTTCTACGACAATCTTAGATTCTCTCCCGTAAGAATGTATCGAAGACGGGTTAGCAAAATGTGTTTTCATCATATTGCTAATTAACTCAATAATTTCAGGAGCTATTGGTGTGGTGGCTGCATTATCTAAAAATACTCTTTTGTTCATTAAATAAGGTTTTTAATTTCGTTTATCATTTTTTCTGCAAGGGAATTAGCTTTCTTTTTTCCTTCACTTTCAGCATATACTCTAATAATTGGTTCTGTATTAGATTTTCGTAAATGAACCCAACCATCTTCAAAATCAATTTTCAATCCATCAATCGTTGTAATATGTTCATTTTTATATTTCTCTAATAGCGTTTTTAGTATCTTATCAACGTTTATTTCTGGAGTTAACTGTATCTTATTCTTAGAAATAACATAATCAGGATAACTTTCTCTTAATTGTTTAGCAGATATTTTTCTTTCCGCTAATTGAGTTAAAAACAATGCAATTCCAACTAAGGCATCCCTACCATAATGTAGCTCAGGATAAATAATACCTCCATTGCCTTCACCACCAATTATAGCATTAGTTATTTTCATCTTTTCAACAACATTAACCTCTCCTACCGCTGAAGATGTATAGATGCCATTATGACGGATAGTTATATCTCTCAAAGCTCTAGTAGAAGAGAGATTAGAAACAGTGTTTCCCGGAGTTTTACTCAAAACAAAATCAGCAATTGATACTAACGTATATTCCTCTCCAAACATTGTTCCATCTTCACAAACTAGTGCTAATCTGTCAACATCCGGATCTACAACAATACCAAAATCTGCTTTTTCTTCTACAACTAATTTTGATATTTCAGTTAAATTCTCAGGAAGAGGTTCTGGGTTATGAGGAAAATTTCCATTTGGTTCACAATACAATTTCACACACTCTACTCCCATTTTTTCTAATAATATAGGAATGATAAATCCCCCAGTAGAATTTACAGCATCTAAAACAACTTTAAATTTAGACTCCTTAACTAAATCTACATTGACTAGATTTAAATTTAATACCTCTTCAATATGCTTATCGTTAAAACTATCATCAAATGAATAATTTCCTATATTATCAACTTCCTCAAATAAAAACGAATCATTTTCAACTAAATTTAGTATTTCTTCACCATCCTTTGAAGAAAGGAATTCTCCTTTATTATTTAATAGTTTTAAGGCATTCCATTGTTTAGGATTATGACTTGCAGTTAGTATTATTCCTCCTGCACTTTTGGACAGTTTAACAGCAACTTCTACGGTTGGTGTTGTAGACAAACCAATATCTATCACATTAAATCCACAAGCAACTAAAGTTCCACAAACAATATTGCTTACCATTTTGCCAGAAATTCTAGCATCTCTACCAATTATAATTGTATCAGAGTCATGTTCTTGTTTTTTAATAAAACTAGCGTAGGAAGCTGTAAATCTAACTATATCTAAAGGAGACAGAGAGGTTCCAACCTCACCTCCTATTGTGCCTCTAATTCCGGAAATAGATTTAATTAGTGTCATAAAATTGTATTTCTTTTTTAAATCAACAAAACTAATAAATAATCTAATTTCTACTATCTTTGCATTAATTAAAAAAATAACGATATGAACTTCTTTTTAACAGATGTTCCAAAAAGAACTGAAAAGCCAAGAGAACACGGATTAACCATGATGATGGATAAAGGTTTGAGTCTTAACGACACTAAGAATTTTATTGATATGTGTGGTCCGCATACAGATATAATTAAGCTTGGATTTGGTACATCTGCAATATCTCCACATATAGAGACAAAAATTAAATTATATCAAGATGCTGGATTAATGGTTTATTTAGGAGGTACTTTGTTTGAAGCTTTTATTATCAGAGGTATGTTTGAAGAGTATAAAGAATTATTAAGAAACTGGAATTTGTCTATGTGTGAGGTTTCTGATGGAAGTATTAATATATCACATAAAAAAAAATGTCAGTATATTAAAGAACTTTCAACAGAGTTTACAGTAGTATCTGAAGTAGGATCTAAAGATGAGAATGTTTTAATTGCTCCTTATAAGTGGATAGAGTTAATGCAGAAAGAATTAGAAGCAGGTTCATGGAAAATAATTGCTGAAGCAAGAGAAGGAGGTAATGTAGGTATATACAGAAGTGGTGGGGATGTTAGGTCTGATTTAATTGATGAAATTTTAACTCAGATACCAACAGAAAAGATATTATGGGAAGCTCCAAAAAAACCACAACAAGTATGGTTCATAAAACTTTTGGGGCCTAATGTAAATCTAGGAAATATTTCCTGGGATGAAGTAATTCCGCTTGAGACCTTAAGAATAGGATTAAGAGGAGATACATTCTTTGACTATCTAAGTCAACAATAATATGAAAAAGCATTTTATATTATTTTTAAAAGGAATGGCTATGGGAGTTGCAAATGTAATACCTGGAGTTTCTGGAGGAACTATTGCACTTATAACTGAAATTTATGAGAATCTCATTAATTCATTAAAATCATTTGATTTAAAAGCTTTTAAACTTTTAATCACTTTTAAATTTAAAGAATTTGTAGAGTACACTAATTTTTATTTTCTAGCAGCTATATTTGGAGGGAGTATTGTAAGTGTATTTAGTATAGCTAGTCTCTTTGAATACTTATTTGATAAACAAGAGATTTTAGTCTGGTCCTTCTTTTTTGGATTGATATTAGCTTCAGTATATTTTGTAGGAAAGAGAATTAAAAATTGGAATCTAATAAACATATTTGCATTAATTGTGGGAACTATTTGCGCGGTTTCTCTTTCATTTATTGCTCCAGCAAGCGAAAATAGTAATTTGTTTTTTGTATTTATCTGTGGAATAGTGGGAATTAGCGGTATGATGTTACCAGGACTGTCTGGTTCATTTATTCTTATCTTAATGGGAAATTATAAACTACTTATGGTTACCGCTATTACTGAACTGAATTATTTATTATTATTCGTGTTTTTTATTGGTTCAGTTTTTGGATTAATGAGTTTTTCACATTCTATAGCTTGGCTACTAAAACATTATAAAGACGCTACTCTTTCAATTCTAACTGGATTTATTATAGGATCTTTAAATATTATTTGGCCTTGGCAGAAATGTTTAAAGTGGTTTAATCCAGAACAACAAGAAAAGTGTATTGAATCTACACGATATTTACCAGAAATAGTCAATGAAAATTCCCTTATTGCTTTTGCTTTAATTGTTTTTGGAATTGTTGTCGTATGGGCTTTGGAAAGCTTTTCTCCAAATAAGTCTAGATGAAAATTTATGGACTTATAGGGGAAAATCTTTCTCATTCTTTTTCATCAAGATATTTTAATGAAAAATTTCTAAAAGAAGGGATTACTTACGCTTGTTATAAGAATTTTGAACTAAAAAATATTTCAGAATTCCCACAATTAATTAGAGAAAATAATCTTTCTGGATTAAATATCACAATACCTTATAAAGAAAGTATCATCCCATTTTTAGATAAAATAAGTGATGAAGTAAAAGAAATAGGATCTGTAAATACAATAAAAAATATTAATGAAAAATTAGTTGGTTTCAACACAGATATTATTGGATTTGAGAAAAGTTTACATACTCTATTACAAAATAAGAAAACATCCTTAATTCTGGGGAATGGAGGAGTTTCAAAATCAATTCAGTTTGTGTTACAACAATTAAATATTCAGTTTAAAGTTGTTAGTAGAAATTCTGATTTAGATTATCATAATATTACAGAGGACTTAATAAAAGAATCTGATATTATTATTAATACCACTCCTCTTGGAACACATCCAAATATTAATTCTTATCCTGAAATTCCTTATAAATATTTAAATTCGAAACATTTACTATATGATTTAGTATACAACCCTGAAATAAGCCAATTTTTAAAGTTTGGTAAAAAGTATGGAACACAAATAAAAAATGGCTTAGAAATGCTTCAAATTCAAGCTGATGAAAGTTGGAAAATATGGAGCTCAGATTTTAATTTAAATTTGTAAATTTGTATTCTAAACATGTAAATAATGAATGGGGATTCAAATATTGAAAAAAAGGAGATAGAAATACCAGAATCTGTAATAGAATCACACGCTACAGAAACAAAAGATATATCAGATAAAAGTTTAGAAGAATTAATTCTGGAGTTAGAAGAACTATGTAACTCGACAAATCCTTACTCAATTTCTAAGAATGTTGAAGAGATAAAAACCTTATTTTACAAAAAAATTAAATCTAAAAATGTAACTAAAGAACCTTCAGATGAAGACAAATTAGAACAAAAAGACAAACTTCATCCCTCTGAAATAAAGTTTAAAAAGATTTACAATAAGTTTAAAAAATTAAAATCAAATTATAGAAGAGAACGAGAAAAGATAGAAGAAAATAATTTAGTAATAAAGCAAAATATTATTAATGATATTGATGATTTAGTTAAAGAAGAGGAGTCTATAAAAACTACTTTTATGAAGTTTAAAATACTTCAAAAAAAATGGAAGAATACAGGAAGGGTTCCTATACAAAAAAGTAATGATTTATGGCAAAATTATCACCACCATGTAGAATTGTTCTATGATTATCTAAAGATAAATAGAGAACTTAGAGATCTAGACTTTAAAAAGAATTTAGAACAAAAAATCACATTATGTGAAAAAGCAGAATCTTTAATATCTGAAAAATCTGTTAATATATCATTTGACCGCTTACAAGAACTACATCAAGAATGGAAAGAAACAGGTCCTGTTATTAGAGAGGAAAGAGAAAATATATGGAAAAGATTTCAGGATGCAAGTAGAAAGATAAATAAAAAAAGAAACGATTACTTTCTACAAATTAAAGAAAGAAACCAATCAAATCTTGATAAAAAATCTGCTATATGTATCGAGATTAAAGAATTAAGCTCTACTTCTTCCAACTCGCATCAAGATTGGAAAAATAAAACAGAACAATTAGTTAGGTTGTCTGAAAAATGGAAAAAGGCTGCTCCTATTAATAAGAACGATTTGAAGAAATCTTGGTCTGATTTCAGAGAAGCCTGTAATCATTTCTATTCTCTTAAAAATTCATTCTACAAGTCTAAAAAAGAAAATAACAACAACAACTTAATGATAAAGATAAATATCTGTGAAAAAGCGGAAAGTCTATCTAATTCTACAGATTGGAAGAATACAAGTAAAGAGTTGATTAATTTACAAAATGACTGGAAAAATTCTCCATATGTTCCGGACAACTTATCCTCTCCTATTTGGAAAAGGTTTAGAAAGTCATGTAATACTTTTTTTAACTCTAGAAAGGAATATTATTCTAAACAAGATAAGGAGAGAAAGAACAACTTAAAAATCAAGGAAGATTTAATCATGGAGGTAAAAAATTTCACCCCTTCTGACAACCCAAAATCTGACGTAGAAAAACTCAAAGAATTTAGTAAGAAATGGAAAAAAACAGGTTCTGTTCCTGAAAAATATAAAAATATTAATAAAGATTTTAACAAACTCATTTCATCACATTACAATAACTTAAAAGTTACTAAAAAAGAAAAAGAGAGAATTCAATTTCAAGTAAAAGCAGAAACTCTGAAGGAAAACTCAAGTTTATTAAATAAGGAGAAAGAACGACTTAGGTCTGAAATTGAAAAAGTAAAGAAAACTATAATTCAATATGAAAATAATATTTCTTTTTTCGGAAACAATAAGAGAACAGAAAAACTAAAGGATGATGTTCTAAAGAAAATAGAGAAATCTAAATCAGAAATTGATCAGTTAAAAAGCAAAATTTCTGTATTAAACAAAATCTAAATGGATTTTGAATTAATTTCAGACTACTCCCCTACTGGAGATCAGCCAGAAGCTATAAAGCAGTTAGTAAACGGACTTAATGATTTAGAGTCTTTTCAAACATTATTAGGTGTAACTGGATCTGGGAAGACATTTACTGTTGCAAACGTTATTAAAGAAGTAAATAGACCAACTTTAGTTTTGTGTCATAATAAAACTTTAGCTGCGCAATTATACTCTGAGTTCAAGCAGTTTTTCCCGAATAACCTAGTAGAGTATTTTGTTTCTTATTACGATTATTACCAGCCGGAAGCATATATACCTTCAACAGGAACATATATAGAAAAAGACCTTTCTATAAATGATGAAATTGAGAAACTTAGATTGAATACAACTTCAGCTCTTTTATCAGGCAGAACAGATGTAATTGTAGTTTCTTCCGTTTCTTGTATTTACGGTATTGGAAACCCGGAGGAGTTTAATAATGGAATTATTGAGATTAAATTAGGAGATGAAATTCCTATAACTAATTTATTACAAAAATTTGTAGCCTCTCTTTATAGTAGAACGACATCAGATTTTGAAAGAGGGAACTTTAGAGTTAAAGGAGATACAGTAGATATTTTTCCTGGTCATTCTGATATTGCGTATAGAATTTATTTTTGGGGAGAAGAAATTGAAGAAATAGAATCTATTGAAGTAGAAAGTGGTAAAAGAATTAATTCTTTAAAAGAGTTGAGAGTCTTTCCTGCTAATATTTTTGTTGCTTCAAAAGAAAGGGTTAAATCTTCTATAAAATCAATAGAAGATGATTTATTTTTAAGAGTAGAAGAATTTGAAAATTCAGGATTAAAAACAGAAGCAAAAAGATTAGATGAAAGAGTTAATTTTGATCTAGAAATGATTAGAGAACTAGGGTATTGTTCTGGGATTGAAAACTATTCTAGATATTTTGATGGAAGAGCACCTGGAACAAGACCATTCTGTTTACTAGATTATTTCCCAAATGATTTTATTACAATAATTGACGAATCTCATGTTACACTTCCTCAAGTTAGAGCCATGTATGGAGGAGATAAATCTAGAAAAACAAACTTAGTAGAACATGGATTCAGACTCCCCTCTGCTTTAGATAACAGACCATTAAAGTTTGTAGAATGGGAGCTAATGAATAAACAAACTATATTCGTTAGTGCAACTCCTGCAGATTATGAATTAGAGAAAAGTGATGGAGTTGTAGTAGAACAAATTATCAGACCTACAGGTTTATTAGATCCTATAATAGAGGTAAGGCCAAGCGAGAATCAGATGGACAACTTACTAGAGGAGATTAGGGTTAGAGTAGAGAGAAGAGAACGGGTTTTGGTAACTACACTTACCAAAAGAATGGCAGAAGAACTAACTAAGTATCTCACAAAATTTACTGTTAAATGTAGGTATATCCATTCAGATGTTAATACTTTAGAGAGAATAGAGATAATTTATGGATTAAGAGAGGGGGAGTTTGATGTTTTAATTGGAGTAAATCTCTTAAGAGAGGGGTTAGATTTACCTGAAGTAAGTTTGGTAGCAATTTTAGACGCAGACAAGGAAGGTTTTTTAAGGTCTGAAAGAGCTTTAACACAAACTGCTGGAAGAGCTGCCAGAAATCTAAACGGATTAGTAGTAATGTATGCAGATAAGACTACTAAATCCATGAAACGAACTATTGAAGAAACAAATAGAAGAAGAAAAAAACAACATGATTATAATAAGAAATATAATATAAAACCAAAACCAATCCTTAAAAAACTAAATACTGAAATATCGGATAGTTTAAATCCATATTCCGTAACTAAAGTTAGTGATACTATTACAAATAAAATGGATAGTAGTCAAATCAAAAAAATGATTAAATACTCACAATCAGAAATGGAGAAAGCAGCTAAAAACCTTAATTTTATAGAAGCTGCTAGATTAAGAGATGAGATAATTGATCTTAAACAAAGACTTAAGGTAATTGCAAAATAAAATCAGCAACCTTTTCAGAAGTTCTCTCAGAATTTAAAATTGATTTGAGTTCTTTATAATCAGACTGTATTTCATATCTTCTAATTTCTTCTGATAAGGATTTAATCTCTTTTTCTAAATTACTAATATTATAATCATGTTGTATCAATTCTTTTACTACTTCCTTATTCATCAGAATATTTACTAATGATATCCATTGTAATTTTACAAATAATCTCGCTAGATTATATGTAAGGAAATCTGTTTTATAACAAACTACTTGAGGGACTCCTAAAAGTGCAGTTTCTAATGTTGCAGTACCAGAAGTAACTATAGATATATCAGAACTTTTTAAAACAGAGTAAGTAGAATCTACTAATATTTCTATGTTGTATTTTTTATCTAAAATCTTCTCACAGATTGATTTCATCTCTTTAGTGGAAGCTATAATAAAGTGATATTCCGGAAAATATTTAACAATCTCAATCATTAAAGGTAAATTCTTTAAGATTTCTTGTTTTCTACTTCCAGGAAGTAGTGAAACAATCTTTTTATCTCTTGATATTGTTGGAATAGAAATCTTTAATACATCAGATAATGGATTCCCAAAATACCTTGCTTCTATCTGATGACTCTTGTAAAAATCAACTTCAAACGGAAAGATTACAATTAATTCGTCAATATACTTTTTAATCTTGTGTATCCTACTTTTGTTCCAAGCCCAAATCTTTGGTGAAATATAATACACTACCTTTATTCCTTGTTGTTTGGCAAATTTAGCTATCTTTAAGTTGAATCCTGGAAAATCAATTAAAACTATTACTTTAGGTCTGAATTTAAGTATATCTCTTTTACAAAAAGAAAGGTTCTTTGAAATATTCCTTAAATTCTTTAGAACCTCTGTAAAACCCATAAAAGAGAGTTCGTCAATGTGTTTAGTCAGTTCCACTCCCTCCTTTTTCATCTTATCTCCTCCAAATGCTCTGATTTTTACATCTTTATTCTGTAGAAACAGTTCTTTAGCCAAATTTGCACCATACAAATCAGCAGATTGTTCCCCAGAAACTATGTAAATATTCATTTTATAAAAATTTCAGAAAAACTATTAAAACCCCAAACACTATTGTAGAAAATAATATTCCCCTGGACTGTTCATCTTTATTCATCTTTATTTTTATAAAAAACAAAGCTAAATTAGCTAATAAACTTAAACTAATTATAGATGGTAAATTGTATTCTGTTAGATGTTTATTTACAAATAAACTAAGTTCATAATCAAGAAAGAAAACTACAACTATTATAAAGAAAATTATAGGAGATAGAAATCCTAAAACTACTCCTTTTATTAGTTCTGTATTCATGATAAAAGATTATTTATTTTAGATATTGCATGATGAGCAGTAACATCATACTGAACAGGAACAACAGATATGTATTGATTTTCCAATGCTCTTTCATCTGTATCATCACCTTTGTCATAATTTACAAATTTGCCTGTAAGCCAGTAGTATCTTCTGCCTTTAGGGTCTTGCCTTTCATCAAATTCTTCCTCCCAATTAGCTTTAGCTTGTCTGCAAACTTTAATACCTTTTATTTCTCTCCCTTCAACTGTTTTAGGAATGTTAACATTTAAACATACTCCTTCAGGAAGTCCTTTTTCCAAAACAGATTCTATAATTTTTCTAACATACTCCTCTCCTTCAGAGAAATCAGCATTATGAGAATAATCCAATAAAGAGAATCCTATTGAAGGTATTCCTTCTAGAGATCCTTCAACAGCTGCTGACATTGTGCCAGAATAAATTACATTTATAGATGAGTTTGAACCGTGATTAATACCAGAAACACAAAGATTAGGTTTTCGTGTAAGTAACTTATTAAGAGCTATTTTAACACAGTCAACTGGAGTTCCACTACACGAATATTCCTCCTGAGGACCATCATCAATTTTTACTTTATCACAACGAATAGTATCTTCAATTGTTATTGCGTGACTCTTACCTGACTGTGGTCCGTCAGGAGCAACTACAACTACCTCTCCAAAATCATTCATTATTGAAATTAATTTTCTGATTCCAGGAGCATTTATTCCATCATCATTTACTATGAGTATAAGTGGTCTTTGCATTTTAAAATATTTTCAACAAAACTAATTTAAATTTTTACTTTATAAAAAAAATATTAGGAAAAGTAATTTATAGCAAGTAATGATAGAGAAGATAACAAAATCCAAATAATTAATCCATGTACAAATGGCTTAATACCAATTGTTTTTAAATTCTTAATTGAAAGATTTGCCCCAATCAGAAACAAAGAGACTTGTAAACCTTTTTTACCAATTCCCTTAATGTTATCAAATCCATCTTTAAAATCTGGGAAGGATGAATTTAGAATCATAGCAATCAGGAAGAAAATAATAAAAAATGGAAAAGTGAATTTTTTATTCTCATTTTTATAAAGAAAACTTCCAAGAAAAACTAAGGGTATTATAAAAAGAACTTTAGCTAGCTTTATAATTGTTGCTATTTTTATAGAGTCTGACCCAAAATCTTCAGCTGCTCCTATTGCTGAAGCAGTGTCGTGTATCGTTAATCCTGCCCAAATACCAAATTGATTGTCTGAAAGAGCAAAGTATTTACCTATAGATGGATAAATAATCAACCCTGATACGCTTAATATAAATACCGTACCAAGAGAAATGGAAATTTGTTTTTCATTTGCGTTAATAGCAGAAGCAATGGCTGCAATGGCACTTGCTCCACAAATTCCTGTTCCAGAAGATATAAGATCAGAAGTTTTTTGGTCAATACCTAGAATCTTACCTATTGTAAAACCAAAAAAAAGTGTTAAAACAACAAAAATAATCACATAAGAAAATTCAGAATAAGGCACATCAGAAATGGCAGAAATAGGATATCCAAAACCTATAAGTACTACAGAAAATTTAAGTAATGTATTTGCTAGTTTTCCTGTTTTACCGTCAAATGGATTTCTAAGAATTATTGCAAAAACAATTCCTACAACTAAAGCTAACCAAGAAGAAATTTTTAACTCTGGATACCATAATGAAAGAGGAATAACAAGTACAAATCCCAAAAAAAGAATTTTATTAAAAAAGTTATTTTTAATCTCTGTCATTTATAAAATTTTGATTTGCAAATAAATAGATTTATTTAAATATTTTTCCAGGATTTAATATGTATTTAGGATCAAATAACTTTTTGACCCCCTTTTGAAGTTCAATTTCTTTTTTAGAAAAAACTACATCTATATATTCTTTTTGAACATACCCAATACCATGCTCTCCTGATATAGTACCACCTAAATATTTTGTGAGCTCAAATATTTCTCTAATTCCTTTAGGTAGCTCATTGTTCCAATTTTCATCTGACATATCTCCTTTGATAATATTTATATGTAAGTTTCCATCACCAGCATGTCCGTAACAGATAGACCTAAAGCCATATTTCACACCAATTTGTTTTACTCCTTTCAAAAGTCTTGCAAGTTCTGCTCTAGGCACAACAGTATCTTCTTCTTTGTAAATAGAATTAGATTTTACAGCCTCACTAACTGATCTTCTTAATTTCCATAGATTTTCTTTCGCGGAATTGCTATCTGCAATAAGAATCTCTCCACAATTAAATTTTTGCAATACATCAGCGATTTTTTCACAATCTTTATATAATTTATCGATATCATCTCCATCTACTTCAATTAAGAGATGAGATTGAGTTTTATCATCAATATGTATTTTAATATCTGTATACTTCATGGTCCATAAAATAGCATCTCTTTCAATAAACTCTAAAGCAGATGGTGTTACTCCTTGCCTAAATACTGCAGAAACAGCTTCACAAGCTTTTTCAGAACAATTAAATGGTGCTAATAAAGAAATGTCTTTAGTTGGTAGTGGAATTAATCTAAAAACTATTTTTGTTACAATTCCTAACGTACCCTCAGAACCAACAAATAATTGAGTAAGGTTGTATCCGGTTGCGTTTTTTAAAACATTTGCCCCAGTCCAAATTATTTCTCCTGATGGTAATACTACTTCAAGATTTAGAACATAATCTTTAGTTACCCCATATTTTAATGCCTTTGGACCTCCTGCATTTTCCGCAATATTTCCACCTAACATACAACTGCCTTTACTTGCAGGATCTGGGGGATAAAATAATCCTTTCTTTTTTACTGCATTTTGAAAAACTTCATTTATTACTCCTGGTTCAACAGTAGATTGAAGATTTCTTTCATCAATTTCTAGTATTGAATTTAATTTTTCCGTACTTAATACTACACCACTCATTACAGGCAGACTTCCTCCGCTTAAACCTGTTCTAGCTCCACATGGCGTAACAGGAATGTTTTTCATATTACAATATTTCATTATTTCTGAAATTTGAATTGAATCAGTTGGTTTTACTACTGTCTCAGGAATAAAACTAAGATCTTCTGTCTCATCATGAGAATACTCTTGCAAAACTTCTTCAGAAGAAAAAATATTATCAGATCCTACAATCTTTGTTAAAAAATTTAAATCATCTAAATTTATCTTGTGGTAACTCATGCTTTTATTTTGTACAAATTTAAGTAAATTCGCCAATCTAAATTACAGATTATGAAAAAGACATTCATATTATTTATTTGCATTTGCATTTCCGTAACTTCTTTTGGGCAAAAACAAGTTTCACTAGAAGAAATTTGGTTAAACTATGAGTTCTACCCAAGTGGCGTTTCTGGGTTTAAATCCATGTATGATGGAGAACATTATACTACAACAGAAAAAGGTGATGATGTAATTAAGATATATAAAAACTCTTTTGAAACAGGAGAAGTTGTAGAGATTATAATGGATTCTGAGGACGAAAGATTAAAAAGAATGGGAAAATATACTTTTAATAAATCAGAAGATAAAATTCTAATTGCTACTAACACCGAATCTATTTACAGGTACAGTACTAAATCTGTATACTATATATACAACACTAAAACGAAAAGAATAAGTAATCTTTCTGAAAACAAGGTAATGTACGCTACTTTCTCTCCTAATGGAAAAAATATTGCATATGTATTTGAAAATAATATATATATATATAATATCTTATTAGGTAATACAAAACAAATTACATTTGATGGAGAGAAAAATAAAGTGATTAATGGAGCCTCTGATTGGGTTTATGAGGAAGAATTTGCACTTGTCCGTTCTTTTGAATGGTCGGGAGATAGCGAAACTATAGCATATTTTAGATTTGATGAATCTGATGTCAAAGAATTCTCTATGGATTTATTTAAAGGGGGATTGTACCCAACACAAGAGGTTTTTAAATACCCAAAAACTGGAGAAGACAACTCTAAAGTTACATTACATTTATATGATTTACAAACTAAAAGAACTACAGATTTAAAATTCGAAAAAGATTACGAATATTTCCCTAGAATAAAATGGTTTAATGAAGAAAATCCTCAACTAGTTATTTACGGGATGAACAGACACCAAAATGAGCTCGATTTTATTATTTCAGATATAAAAGGGTCTTCATATGTATTATTTACTGAAACAGATCAATATTATATTGATGTACATGATAATTTAAGATATTTAACTAAACAAGAGTCTTTTATATGGACTTCAGAAAAAAATGGCTTCAATCATATTTATTTAAAATATCTGAATGGAAATGAGAAACAGATTACAAATGGAAATTGGGAGGTTACAAACTTTTATGGAATAGATGATAAAGATTATATGTATTATTCTTCTAACGAAAGTGGTTCTATCCACTCTACAATGTACAAAATGAGTCTTACTTCTAATTTAGGAAAAGGTTCTCCTATGACAAAAATCACAGGAACAAATAATGTTACTTTTAGTAAAGGAATGAAATACTTTATGAATTCCTATTCAAACCATAATACAGCTCCTGTTTATACTCTTAACAGAACATCTGACAGGGAAATAATAGAAGTTTTAGAAGACAACTCTGCTTTTAATAAAACTCTTTCAGAGTATGATTTATCAGAAAAAGAATTCTTTACCATTGAAACGGAGGTGGGTGTAGAATTAAATGCTTGGATGATGAAGCCAACAGATTTTGACTCAAAAAAAGAATATCCGTTATACATGTTTTTATATGGCGGACCAGGATCGCAGCAAGTGACAGATTCTTGGGGATGGTTTAATTACTTTTGGTATCAACATCTGAATCAACTTGGGTATATTGTTGTTTGTGTAGATAATAGAGGAACGGGTGGTAAAGGAGCTGAATTTAAGAAAATGACTTATCAAGAATTAGGGAAATACGAAACAATTGACCAAATAAATGCAGCAAAATACTTTGGTAGTTTAGACTATATCGATTCTGAAAGAATAGGAATACAAGGTTGGAGTTATGGTGGATATATGTCTTCCCTTGCGATTACAAAAGGAGCTGATGTGTTTAAGATGGCTATTGCAGTAGCTCCTGTAACTAACTGGAGGTATTATGATAATATCTATACGGAAAGATACATGCGTACTCCACAAGAAAATGCAAGTGGTTATGACAACAACTCACCTATTAATCATGTAGATAAGTTGAAAGGGAGTTATTTATTAGTTCATGGTTCTGCAGATGACAATGTTCATGTACAAAATACTATGGAAATGATTTCAGCTTTGGTAAGAGCAAACAAGCAATTTGACTTATTTATCTACCCAGATAAGAATCACGGAATCTATGGAGGTAATACCAGATACCACCTCTATAAGAAAATGACGGACTTCATCTTAGAAAATCTTTAGTGAGTTTGTATTCGGATAGAATCAATAAACAAAGAATCTTTATACGAATTAGTATTTAATTCTTCTTTATATTCTTCTACCCTAGAAGATGAGCATCCAGAAAAAAGAATTAAGAGTATTATATATCTAATCATTAAAATAAAAGTTTACTTTCTTATTTGAGGGTTTAGTAATTGAGAAAAATAATTAATAGTTTTGGTTTATGAATCATTGTCTTTATTAATAATATTCAAATATTTTGAAATTTCTGAAATAAGCTTTTCCATAGTATCTTCCTTTTTATCCAACCTGATCATCAAATCATAAATTTCATATCCATCCTCATGTTTTCCTACTTTAAACCGTGCAACGGAAGAAGCTACTAAATACTTTATAGGAATACACTTACTATCTGATAGATTTATCAAAATATCATATTCCTTTTTTAGGAAGTTTCTAATATAGTCGTTTTGAGGTTTGTAATACCAATTTAAGTCCTTAACATTGAAAAAATCAAATTGAAGTTTTGGTATATGGCATTCTTCATATTTTTTAGAGTTTACATATCCAAAAGCTTTTACGTCCTTCTTCATTCCAAAAAAATAATCAACTAAAGGCTTCATTTCCTTAATTTGTTCCTTTGTTGTTGCTTCAAACAAAATACCAATAGATTTTGCATCTTCAAGATTACAAACAGATTTCATTCTTTTGTTCTGTTTTAATTCTCTTTGGAAAACCCACTGCCCTATTTTATGTTTTATATCTTCAAAAAATTGAATTTGCATTAACTAATTTTATTTATAAATTCTTCTTCAGAAACTATGGAAACTCCAAGATCTTCTGCTTTTTGTTTTTTACTAGGCCCCATGTTATCTCCAGCAAGTACAAAAGTAGTGTTTTTACTAATTGAACTAACATTCTTCCCTCCATGTTTTTCAATCAAATCTTTTAACTCTTTTCTACTATAATTATCGAAAACACCAGAAACAACAATAGAAATTCCTTCTAATTTATCAGATAAATATTCTTCTTTTTCTTCAGAAATAAAACAAAGATTATGAAATTTAAGATTTTCAATTAATATTGTGTTTTTCTGTTCTGAAAAATAACTTACAACCGATTCGGCAATCTTATCTCCTATCTCATCAACATCTATTAACTGATCAAAAGTAGCATTCATTAAATTGTGAATTGTTGTAAAATGATTTGCTAGTTTTTTAGCTACGGTTTCTCCTACATATCTAATTCCAAGAGCGAATAAAACTCTTTCAAAAGATATGTTTCTACTTTTGTCAATTCCAATTATAATATTTTCTGCCCATTTCCTTCCATCTTTCTTTAATGGTAAGAGGTCTTCAATCTTTAAAAGATATAAATCTGAAATAGTAGAAATTAATTGTTTCTTTATTAAAAGTTCAACCGTTTCAGATCCTAAACTATCAATATTCATTGCCTTTCTACCAATAAAATGCTCGAATCTACCAATAATTTGAGGTAAACATAAATCTGAATTTATGCAATAATGTTTTGAGTCTCCTTCTTTCCTAATTAATTCTGTATTACATGACGGACAAAAGTTAATATACATAGTAGGAGAAGAAAATAAATCTCTTTCCTTTAATTCTACTCCTACAACTTTAGGAATGATTTCCCCTCCTTTTTCTACATATACTAAATCTCCTTCTCTAATATCTAATTTTGCAATCTGATCTGCATTATGCAGAGAAGCTCTTTTTACCCTAGTTCCTGCAAGCTGAACAGGTTCTAAATTCGCTACAGGGGTAATTGCTCCTGTTCTTCCTACTTGATATGTTATTTTATTTAATCTGGTTGAAACTTGTTCTGCCTTAAATTTGTAAGAAATTGCCCATCTAGGTGACTTAGCGGTAAAGCCCATTTCTTCCTGCATGTTTACATCATCAACTTTTATTACAATTCCATCAATCTCAAAAGGTAAGTGTTTTCGTTTCTCTTCCCATTTTTTCACAAAAGATAATACACCATTAATATCATTAAATTGCTCAATCTCTGTCGGAATTTTAAAACCCCATTTTCTAGCTTCTTTTAAATTATTATAATGACTAGTTGTGGGATTATTTTCTCCTAATAAGTAATACAGAAAACAATCTAATGGTCTTTTTCCTGCCTCTGTAGAATCTAATAATTTTAAACTTCCAGAGGCTATATTTCTAGGATTAGCATAAGGCTCTAAGTTCTCTTTTGCTCTATTCTCATTCATCTTATTGAAATCTGAGATTGGAATAAATATTTCTCCCCTAATTTCAAATTCTTTTGGATAGTTTCCTTTCAATTTTAAAGGAATGCTTTTTATAGTCTTTACATTTAATGTCACATCATCTCCTTTTGTTCCATCACCTCTAGTAAGAGCCTGTATTAACTCTCCATGTTTATAAGAAAGACTAATAGAAACACCATCATATTTTAATTCACAAACATATTTAATAGGTTGATCAGTTATCTTTTTTAATCGAGTGTCAAAATCAATTAAATCCTCTTCTGAATAGGTATTCCCTAAAGACAACATCCTGTATTTGTGAGGAACAGAAACAAATCCATCTATAACAGATCCTCCAACTCGTTGTGTTGGAGAATTTCTATCAAAATATTCTGGATGTAAATTTTCTAAATTTTGTAATTCTTTTAGTAGAGAGTCAAACTCAAAATCTGAAACAGAAGGATTGTCCAATACATAATATGAATGATTATGTCCGGAAATCTCTTTCCTTAAAAAGTCTATTCTCTCTTGTACATTCATCTATTGTTGATAAGGTAAATGAGAATCGTGTAAAATCATTTTTAATGTACCATCTATCTTTTTTAACACTATTGTGTATTCAACTTTCAAATCCTCTTTACCTTCCATTCCAAAAAAGTAATTTCCCATACAAACAGCACAGTCTTCTAGTATTTTGATACCTTCATTTTCCCACTTTACACTATTCCAACCTTTTATAGCAAATCCACTATCTTCTGAATAATCTGGGTTGGACCCAACAAAATACGAAAGAGCTCCTAATTTATCTAATCTAAATTGAACATCTGCAGCCAAGGTTGGTTTAAATAATACCTGTTCTGATTCGTAAGCATATAATCTTTTAATAAATTCTATTGCTTCATCAGTATAATTTCCTCCATCTTTAAAGGTGGTACTCATACTCACTATTCCATCTCCCCAGTCCTTCTGAAACCCTAAAACTTCTTCTTTTGTAATCATTTCTATTTTTTTAATTAACATTCAAAAATAATTATTTCCACATAGCTTTTATCATTCTATCTTTATCGTTTATATCTTTTTTTAACTCGATATTAACAAATCCTTTTTTTTCTAGTAATTCTATGATTTCTTTTCCAAATCTTTCGTTTATTTCAAAATATAATAACCCCTTTTTATTTAAGATTTTGCTAGCTCTATCCGCAATTCTATTATAAAAAATAAATGAATCGTCATCCTCAACAAACAAAGCAATATGAG
Source organism: Flavobacteriales bacterium (assembly GCA_002697625.1). GTDB lineage: Bacteria > Bacteroidota > Bacteroidia > Flavobacteriales > BACL11. The sequence continues at coordinate 6,334 of NZWX01000010.1, read as the reverse complement.
GTTCCCAATCTAAAACATTTTTTTGCATCTGTTCTTTCTCAGAATTCAAAACATAAGGAGGGTTACTTACTATTACATCATATTTATCATTTAAGTTAGAAACAGAAAAATCCTCTTCATAATTTAAAACATCCACACATTCAAAATTAACATTGGTTTCATTTCTATCATTATTTGATATTGCAACTCTCAATGCATCTCTACTAACATCAATTCCAGTAAAATTCCCCTTTAAATTATTACATAATGAAATAATTATACATCCACTTCCTGTACCAACATCTAAATAATTTTTCTTAGTTTCTTTATTGTCTCTAATAATCCAATCAACTAATTCCTCTGTTTCTGGTCTTGGTATTAAAGCTCCATACATACAATAGAATTCTCTTTTATAGAACTCTGTCTCTTTAAAAATATACTGAATAGGCTCATATTCTTTTAAAGAAGAAATACTTGATTTGATTCTTAATATCTGATCTTCTTCTAGTATTTTTTTTGAATGTATTATAGTGTCTGACTTACTCATATTTAATATATGTTTTATAGAAATATAAGCAAATGATTTTATTTCATTTTCTCGATAAAAAACTTGTAATTCTGATAAGAAAAAAGGAAGTATATCTGATATAGTTTTCATGTAGCTAATTTACGAAAATTAGTTATGTTTGTAAGGTGGAAAATCATGAATTTTATCTTAAAAAATGTTTGGATTTAGCTCGCAAAAGCTTTCCTAAAAACACTCCAAACCCAATGGTTGGTTCTGTAATAGTTTATCAAGATGAAATTATCGGTAAAGGTTATCATGAAAAATATGGGTCTCATCACGCGGAAGTAAATGCAATTAACAATGTAAAAGATAAAAGTCTTCTTTCTCAATCTACTATTTATGTTAATTTAGAACCCTGTTCTCATTTCGGAAAAACGCCTCCTTGTTCAGATTTAATTATTAAACACAAGATATCTAAAGTAGTTATTGGATGTGTTGACACTTCTTCTAAAGTTGCTGGTAAGGGAATACAGAGGATGAGGAACGCAGGTATTGAGGTTATTACTGGGGTTTTAAATGAAGAATCTAGACGTTTAAATAAACGATTCTTTACTGTACAGGAGAAGAAAAGACCATATATTATTTTAAAATGGGCAGAAAGTAGAGATGGTTTTATAGCTCCGTTAGATCAAAAAGAACCTTTGTGGATGACTTCAGAAGAATCCAAAAAATTAGTACATAAGTGGAGATCAGAAGAAGATTCAATTTTAATAGGCAGGATTACAGCTGAAAAAGATAACCCATCACTAACTGTTCGTGAGGTAAATGGAAAGAATCCTACTAGGATTGTAATTGACAAAAATTTAAAACTTTCAGAACATCTAAACTTATTTAATTCTGAATCTGACACAATTATATTTAATGAAATAAAATCTCATAAAAAATCTAACAAAAATTATATTAAAATTAATTTTAATAAATTGATTAATAACATATTAATTGTTTTATATAAACAAAATATTCAATCTTTAATAGTTGAAGGAGGAACTAAAACCTTGCAATCTTTTATAGATAAGAATTTATGGGATGAAGCAAGAGTTTTCCACACAAATTCAGAACTTTTAAAAGGAGTACGCTCTCCAAATATTGAAGGTGAGATAATTTCTTCTAAAGAAATAGATACTGATTTACTCGAAATTATTATCCCAAAATGATCTCACTTATACTATCCATAGTTTTTACTGTTGTTTTATTTCTTTGTTTTAAGGAATTTGAAAAAAAAGGGGTTAACACACATCAAGCTATAACTATAAACTATATTACCGCTAGTTTACTAGCTTATTTTATTTATAATAAAGATATAAGTATAGAGGAGTTAATTTCTTCCACATGGATATATCCCACTATTTCACTTGGAATATTTTTCGTGATAATGTTTAATATAATGGCAACAACTACTCAAAAACTAGGGGTGTCTATCGCAGCTATGTCCTCAAAGATGTCTTTAATTATTCCAGTACTATTATCTTATTTCTTTTATCCCGAAGTAAAAATATCAGCATTACAATTTTCTGGAATCATCCTTGCTTTAGTTGCTGTATATTGTACTTTTAAAAAACAACAAACATCTGTACACTCTTTAAATATTGCTATTCTACTATTTATTGGAGCTGGAACATTAGACGCTAGTATTGATTATATTGAAACGATTTTCTTAAATCAACAAGATGATGAATATAATAAATTTATCATTACTATTTTTAGTGTTGCATTTATTACTGGTTTAGTAAAAATGATTTTTGACAAAAGCCAAATCAAATTAAAAAGTGTTTTTTCAGGAATGATACTAGGAGTTCCTAACTACTTTAGTATTTATTTTATATTAAAATCTTTAGAAGAATTAGGAGGAATTATTGTTTTTCCCGTGTTAAATATTGGAGTGGTACTTCTTTCTTCAATTATAAGTTATGTCTATTACAAGGAGGAAATGAGTTTGTTAAATTGGTCAGGTATTAGTCTGTCTTGTATTTCTATAATTTTAATTCTATCTGTATAATGTTTGAAGACATATACAAAGAAGTACAAAATCCTAGCTCAGGCACATACAAGGAAAAAGGAAGTAAATTTATATCTTACTCCTATCCTGTTTATACTGAAAAGGACATAAAAGACAAAATAGAAGAAGTGAAGAAAATAGAACATTCTGCAAGTCACTACTGCTATGCATTTGTTTTACATCCTGATAAATCATTTCAAAGAGCAGGTGATGATGGTGAACCATCTTCTACAGCTGGAAAACCTATATTAAGTCAGATATTGTCGAATGACTTAACAAATATATTAATTATTGTAGTTAGATATTTTGGAGGTGTCAAACTAGGAATTTCTGGGTTAATCAGATCTTATAAAACAGCTGCAGCAAATGCTATTATCAATTCTAAAATTACAACAAAGACTTTAAAAGAACAATTTGAAGTTTGTTTTGAATATACTCAAATGAATAATGTAATGAGACTGGTAAAAGAATTTGATTTAGAAGTAGTAAAAACAGACTTTCAAATAGATTGTAAACTTATATTTGCAGTTCCTAAAAGTAAATCTTTAGATGTAGAAGACACTTTTAAGAAAAACCATGAAATAACAATAGAATATATAAAAAAAAGTTGATGGAATTATTAAAAAAAATGTGTGAAGTACACGCTCCTTCTGGAGAAGAAACTAGTATGACAAATTTTATTTTAAATTATGTGGAGGAAAATAAAGAAAGTTGGAAGGTTCAGCCAATGGTACATACCGGACAAGGTTTTCAGGATAATATTATATTGGTTTTTGGAATTCCCAGAACAGCAATTTTTGCACATTTAGACTCTATAGGTTTTACTGTAAAATATAATAATGAAATTGTAAAGATAGGAGGACCAGTTACTACTGAAGGAATTGTTTTAGTTGGAGAAGACTCAATGGGTAAAATTGAAGGAAAGATAATGAAGAAGGAGGAAAAACTATTTATTGATTTTAATAGAATAATAGATAGAGGCACCTCTCTCACATTTAAAGTAGATTTCAGGGAAACGGATGAATTTATTCAAAGTTGTTATATGGATAATAGATTAGGAGTTTGGAACGCTCTTGAATTAGCAAAAACACTAGTCAATGGAATAATTGTATTTTCATCTTGGGAGGAACATGGTGGTGGTTCTGCTGGATATTTGGGTAAGTTTATACAGGAAAAATATGGAGTAATGCAAGCTCTTATTTCTGATATCACATGGGTTACAGAAGGTGTGAAACACGGAAATGGTTGTGCGATATCATTGAGGGATAGTGGAATACCAAGAAAATCATATGTAAAAAGAGTTATAGAAATTGCTCATTCCTCTGGAATTCCGTTTCAGTTAGAGGTGGAGAGAGCTGGAGGTAGTGATGGAAATGAATTACAAAAAAGCGACTATCCATGGGATTGGTGTTTTGTAGGAGCTCCTGAGGACAATGTTCATTCACCTGATGAAAAAGTACATAAAAAGGATATAGAATCTATGGTGAGTCTTTATAAAGAGTTGATGAAAAATCTGTAGATTTTATCTTCTCTCATTCTATCAGACAGAAAATAAATATTTCATATTAAAATAAGAGAGAAATATACTATACTAATAATCCAAGAAATATAAAAAATATTAAGAATGATCTTCTTAAAAGTTTTATATTTCTTCTATTCATGTATTTCTAAATCAATCACTTCTGAAGTTAACTGAAAAGAATCAACAAATTGATCAAGATATACATTATACTTGTAAATATAATCTTTGTTATTATTATCGTTCATGTACAAGAAGTCTACAACTAAAGATGTAGTATCCGTATTTGCAAAAGACTCTCTATTAATAATCATAGAAGTAGGCACTTTCTTATCTGTAACTAAAGTATGATTAAAACTAGATGTTGAAATATAGTACACACCTTCAGAAGTAGTAATATAATATTTAGTACCAGAATTATTAATTAATAAATTATCTGCATCATACAATCCAGAAAGAGTATTAGAAGTTTGTAAATTTAATGAACCTGCACCAACCAACACAATGGAGGATTCTTCATTAACTGCAGGATTATTTTCATCATAAACTCCTTTACATAATACTATTATAGATCCGTTATGTAAAATAGAAACAGGGTTTTTGTCTACTAAAATATTACCTGAAAATTCGTTAATAGGAATTACTCCATCTTTTACATTTATAGCGCAAATTGTAGAATCATAATTTAGGGGATCATCCCCACCAGAATTAACTACAAATGCTCTTTCCCAACTTAATACAATATCTGAAGGATTTGCATTTTCACCTGTTTTTATATGAGCAGATACCTCTCTTGTATTTAAGTCTACCACTTTTATTTCTGAACTACCTTTATCTGAGACATAGACCCTATTAAACTTTGCATATTCACAATCCTGAGCATTGTCAAATCCATCAACAAAAAATTCTGACAAGAAATTATCTACATCAACCACATGAAATATATTTTCTGTAACTATATACATTCGTTCACCATAGTTTCTTAATGCAGAAGGATTTATTAAAGATAATCCATTTACAGTTGAATATATATTCTCTTTTAACTCGTTATTTTTATAATCATAAAAGTTTACCCCCTCTCCTGTCAGGATGTATAGGCCTTTTCCATAATCATTAGAAGGAGAAATAATTGGGTCATTATCAGGTTTGCAACCAAATATAAGTACTGTAATAAGAATAAATAAATATTTTTTCATAAATTATTTTAGTACAAAGATAAAAAAAAAGGGAGGTAAAAACCTCCCTATATCAATAAATAGTTCTAATTAAAGCAGTAACCTCCAGGTATTATACCCACCTGTACTGAATCTAGTATTGTTCCAGATTCAGTATATTTATATGACCATCCATTTTGCACATAATCAACAGCATCACTACCATAAATATATCCATCATTATATCCAAGACCATAAAAATTTCTACTAATAATGGGTGTAGTAGGAAGTTCTAAATTAGAAACATTAAATTTATATACATTTTTAATCCAACTTCCATCAGAGTAAAACAATGATGTTCCATTGTCATTAATTACTAAATCACTTGGGCTATTTCCTAAATCAAAATTAAATGTTGACATAATACTATTACCAGTTATTTTCACAAGACTACCAGCGGTTTGAGACAATACAGTCCAATCTGTATCATATTCAGTATACCCACCACAAAGAACCCATATGTTACCATTAGCATCCGAAACTATAGAGTTAGGCTTATCTCCAACTTCAATAGTATTAATTACAACATCATTTTCAGCATCAATGACAGATATTGTCTTTTCGTATCCAAATCCACCAACATTACATACATACACATAACCATTTGAAAAGATCATCTGCTCAGGACCATTTCCAACATTAATTGTAGATAAAATTTCTAGATTGTTTAGATCTAACACATGAATTGAATTTGTTTCCCAGTCAGAAATATAAGCCTTTGTGCTAGACACTTGAGTAATATATCTTGGTGACAAAACAGTATTAATTGTATTTAATGATCTCATTGTCTCAACATCTACAACTTCTATTTTAGATGAGTTGTTTATTACAATGTAAGCACTACTATCAATAATAGTCATTGACTGAACAACATCACCTAGATAACTAGAGTTTACACATTCAAAAATATTATTTTGAACAACGCCATCTATTGAAACAAAAGAAACAGAACCATTTCCACTTCCAAAATTTCCTTCATTTGTGACAAAATAACCATTATCAGAATACTCAAAAGTACATATTTCAGGTTGATCGCTACTACATGAACTAATTATTAC
>NZWX01000009.1 GCA_002697625.1 Flavobacteriales bacterium | reverse complement strand
GAGAAAAAAATCTGAAAGACCATTAGATGTCATTGAGGGTCCTTTAATGGATGGAATGAATATAGTAGGAGAGTTGTTTGGTAGTGGAAAAATGTTTCTTCCTCAGGTTGTAAAATCTGCAAGAGTCATGAAAAAATCTGTTGCGTTTTTAACCCCTTTTATTAAAGAAGAAAAATCAGAAGCTAGTAATTCTGGGAAGATATTACTAGCAACGGTAAAAGGAGATGTACATGATATTGGAAAAAATATTGTAGGAGTAGTGTTGGCATGTAATAATTTCGAGATTATAGATTTAGGTGTGATGGTTCCTGCAGACAAAATATTAGATGAAGCAATAAAGCAGCAAGTAGACATAATTGGTTTAAGTGGTTTAATAACACCTTCTTTAGATGAGATGATACATGTAGCTCAAGAAATGCAAAGAAAAAATTTTAATATTCCTTTAATGATTGGAGGAGCTACAACTTCTCAAGTTCATACTGCGGTGAAATTAATGGATAAATACACTAATAATTTGGTGTTTCATGTATTAGATGCTTCTAAGGCGGTAAGTGCTACTACTAATGTATTAGGAATTGATTCTGAACTTTTTAAACTGGAGAAGAAACAAAAGTATGAAGAGATAAAAGAAAACTATTTAAAGAGAAGGTCTCAAAAACAATTTATAAGTTTGAATGATGCAAGGAACAATGCTTTTGTTATTTCAGAAGAATATGTTCCATCAAAAGCAAATAATTTAGGAGTTTACACTTTTTCTGATATAAATTTAGATGAGGTAATTCCTTATATAGACTGGACCCCTTTCTTTATTTCATGGGAAATGAAAGGAAAATATCCTCAAATTTTAGAATGTACGAAATATGGAGAGCAAGCGAAAAACTTATTAGATGACGCACAAGATATGTTGTCTAAAATTTCTTTTGATAATTGGCTTACTTTAAAATCAAAAATTGGAGTTTGGAATGCAAAAAGAGAGGGTGATGATGTAATAATATCTATAGATGGTAAAACCTTGGAGAGGTTTAATTTTTTAAGACAACAATCTAAAAAGACAAAGAATAACTTGTGCTTGGCTGACTATATATCTGAATCTAAAGAAGATTATATTGGGGCTTTTGTTTGTACAGCAGGTTTGGATATTGAACGTCAATTAAAAATATTCGAATCAGACCTTGACGATTACAACAGTATTTTATTAAAATCTTTGGCAGATAGATTAGCAGAAGCCCTAACAGAATACATGCATCAGAAAGTAAGAAAAGAGATTTGGGGTTATTCTTATACTGAGAATTATTCTAATGATGAATTGATTAAAGAAGAATATAATGGTATTCGTCCGGCACCAGGATATACTGCTTGTCCTGACCACACTGAGAAACAAAAGATATTTAATCTTTTAAATGCTTCAGAAATTGGAGTTAATTTAACCGAAAGTATGGCTATGTATCCTAATGCGACTGTTTCAGGATATTATTTTTCTCATCCAGATAGTAAATATTTTAGTGTAGGAAAAATACAAGACGATCAGATCGCAGATTATGCAAATAGAAAAAAAATTACAAGAAAAGAAGTGGAAAAATGGCTTCGATCTAACATTTAAAAAGATGAAAGTAACAGAACATATTAAACAATCCGAAAACACATTATTCTCATTTGAGATCTTACCACCTTTAAAAGGTAAGAGTATTGATTCTATTTATAATTCATTAGATCCTATTATGGAATTTAACCCTGCTTTTATTGATGTAACTTATCATAGGGAAGAATATGTGTATAAGAAAAGGAAAGATGGGCTTTTAGAAAGAATATCAGTACGAAAAAGGCCAGGAACAGTAGGAATTTGTGCGGCAATAATGAACAAGTATCAGGTAGATACCGTGCCGCATATAATTTGCGGAGGATTTAATAAAGAAGAAACCGAAAACGCTTTGATAGATTTAGATTTTTTAGGAATTGACAATGTTTTAGTATTAAGAGGGGATCCTATAAAATCCGAAACTTATTTTTCTGCAGAAGAAGGAGGTCATAGTTATGCTTCAGAATTGTTAAGTCAGGTAGATAATATGAATAAAGGGATTTATTTAGATGAAGATTTAAAAAGTTCTGTACCTACTAATTTTTGTATTGGAGTCGCGGGTTATCCAGAAAAGCATTTTGAGGCAGCAAATATGAGGTCAGATATTCATTTTTTAAAGAAAAAACTAGAGGCAGGAGCAGATTATATAGTTACTCAAATGTTTTTTGATAATCAGAAGTATTTTGATTTTGTGAAGTTGTGCAGAAAACACGATATCAACATTCCTATTATTCCTGGATTAAAACCTATTTCTACTCAAAAACAACTTTCATTATTACCACAAAGATTTCATTTAAATCTTCCTAACGAATTAGTAGATGAGGTTTTAAAATGTAAAAACAATGATGATGTTCGTCAGGTTGGCGTTGAATGGGCTACACAACAAACAAAGGAGTTGTTAGATTTTGGAGTTCCGTGCATACATTATTATACTATGGGTAAATCAGAGAATGTACAAAAAATAGTTGGGTCTTTTCTGTAATAGTTTTTTTAACAATCTTAATTAAAGTAATTTTTACGTAAGTTTGCTTTAAAATAAAAAGCTGATGAAAAACATAATTTTAACCACATTAATATTAATGTTTGTTGCAATTTTATCTGTTGCGCAAACAGCAATAGATTTTACTGTAGACGATTGTAATGGTACATCTTATAATTTGTATTCGGAGTTGGATGCAGGAAATGTAATTGTATTATGCTGGGTCATGCCTTGTGGACCATGTGCTACAGGAGCTGGTTATGCTCAGGATGCTGCTCAATCTTTTGCTGGTTCTCATCCAGGAATAGTAAAATTCTATTTGGCGGATGATTTTGCCAACTCGGATTGTTCTTATTTAAATGGTTGGGCTGGAAATTACCAACTTTTTCCTGAGGCTTCTTTTTCAAATTCTTTGATTAGTATGAATGATTATGGAGGTCCTGGAATGCCAAAAGTGGTAGTTATTGGTCCAGATAAGCAAGTGTATTATAATGTAAATAATAATCAAATAACAGAAGCTGGGGTCGTAGATGGTATTAATCAAGCTCTATCTGGAACAGTTTCCATCTCAGATAATCCTATAGACAATATTAGTTTCAATTACTTATACACCTATAATAAAATAGAATTAAAACATTCAATATCTACTCCAATTTCTATTAATATATTTAATAATATAGGGGAGTTAGTAAAAACAGATCATATTGAAGACTTAAATTCTATTACAATTGATGTAAAAGATTTAAATAAGGGTTTATATATATTAAAAATAAATTCTGGTAAAAAGAGATCTACATTCCGATTTATAAGATAGTATGAGAATTACACTTTCTTGTATTGTTATTTTAGTTTTATAAAACTTACACAAAAATTATGGGAAATATTAAGAGAAAAAAGTCGGGGTAGCTCCGCTTTTTGCACCACTAATCAATATACTAATACAAACATAAGAAAATTCTTATTGTATATTTGCAGTAATGAATGGAGTAGTAACAAAATCAACAGGGAGTTGGTATCAAGTAAAATCCGAATCCGGACAAATGCTAGAATGCCGATTAAAAGGAAAATTCCGAACACAAGGAATTAAAAGTACCAATCCTGTAGTAGTTGGAGATAAAGTAAAAGTAGAAGAATCTGATCATACTTTTATGATAGTAGAACTATACGAGCGTAAAAATGCTATTATCAGAAAGTCGGTAAATCTTTCTAAAAAAACTCATGTTATAGCTTCAAATATAGATCAGGCAATTTTAATGATTACCATTAATAATCCTGTTACTACCACTACTTTTATTGATAGGTTTCTTCTTTCCGCAAATGCATTTGGTGTAGATGTAATCCTTTTATTCAACAAAACAGATTTGTATTCTGATAAGGAAAAAAAAGAGCATAACGAACTAATATGTATTTATTCTGAAATTGGGTATCGATGCATTTCTGTTTCCGCAATAAAAGATGATTTATCTCAAGTGAAGAGTATTATGAAAGGTAAAATAAACTTAATTTCTGGACATTCTGGAGTTGGTAAATCTACACTTATCAATTCTCTTCAAGCAGGTTTAAACATTAATACCAAGGAAATTTCTGATAGTTATAATCAAGGGCAACATACGACCACTTTTTCCGAATTATACGAACTGGATTTTGGAGCATCTATAATCGACACACCAGGAATTAGAGGTTTTGGTTTGGTAGACATAGAAAAAAATGAAATCGCAAATTATTTTCTTGAGTTCTTGAGATTAAAAGGGGAGTGTAAGTTTCATAATTGTATCCACTTAAACGAACCAAATTGTAAGGTTAAGGATGCAGTTTCACAAAATAAGATTGCAGAAAGTAGGTACTTTAGTTATTTAAGTATGTTAGAGGAGGAGGAAGAAAATTATAGAACAAACGGATATTAAATGCGAGTAGTAATACAAAGAGTAAGTGAGGCTTCGGTTTTGATAAATCAAGAGATTATTGCATCTATAAAAAAAGGTTTCGTAGTTTTAGTTGGTATAGAAAAGAATGATACTAATGAAGATAGTTTGTGGTTGGCTAATAAAATTTCTCAACTCAGAATCTTCTCAGATAAAGACGAAAAAATGAATCTTTCCATATCTGAAATAGATGGAGAGATTATTATAGTAAGTCAGTTTACTTTACATGCCAAAACCAAAAAAGGAAACAGACCCTCCTACATACATGCCGCAAAAACGGAACAATCTATTCCATTGTACGAGCAATTTAAAAAGGATTTGTCACTAGCAATTGGAAAACAAGTTCAATCAGGTGAGTTTGGAGCAGACATGAAAGTTTCCTTAACTAATGATGGTCCCGTAACCATTCTGATAGACACAAAAAATAAAGAATAAAAAAGGAGCTAAACCTCAGTGTTATACTAGAATATCGAATTCCCTAGAAATTATTTTTTCATACCATCAGGAATTCCATAGAAATGTATTATTTTAATTTTTTCAGATAGAGACATAGTTCCAGGGTTAATACCCATTTTATCTTGAGGTATCTCTACTCCAATTTCTGTGTAATAATCTTCCCAAGTTGGTAAAGTACGATTACTTTCTGGTTGAAGAAAAGTCATGGGTTCTAAATGAAAAACAGAATCTTGGGAAAAAGCTTCATAAATTAATTCAGAGCAGTAATATTTATCATTATTTAAAATAAAAACTTCATCATACTCTACACCAATTTGTTTCTTTGCAAATTGAACTGCTGTTGGAATAGTATGTTTGTATTCATCATCTAATCTGCCTACAATTACCTTCGGATTATTATTGTAATCTGCAGAACGCATCAAAAAACTATCCAGTCGTGTTGTTATTACCCCACCAGGAAGAGCTTCCAATATTCTTATCTGTTCAGTTGGTTCGTTTTCAGGTTTCATACTATTAGAACTTCCTGTTTCTACAACTATACCAATATGTGAAAAGTTCCCATCTTTAAATCCAGGGGTTACTAATTCAATAGCGTCACAAAGTGGTGAAGAGTCTAAATCTTGAAAAAGAATATCACCCAATTCAAGTTGAAATTTAGTATTTTCTTTATTAGTATTGTTTTCGCAAGCGATACAAAATAGAATAAATAATATAATCCAATTTTTCATTTTTCAAACATAAAAAAAGAGGACCTTTATAGTCCTCTTTTTAAATTATTTTGTTTTATTAATCTGCTAAAACAATGATTTTATTATTTTGCATTTCAATCACCCCTCCGTTTATTTCAAATCTTTTACTTTCATTTTTACTATCTGTTACTTCAATAGATCCCTTTGTAAGAGTAGAGATAATAGGAGCATGATTATTTAACACACCAAATTCACCATCTGTTCCTGGGAATTTAACTGAAGTAACTTCTCCTTCAAATAGTTTTTCTTCTGGCGTAATTATTTCTAATAACATCATTTAAATTATTTAGCTTCCGAAAGCATTTTTTCTCCTTTTTCAATTGCTTCTTCAATTGAACCAACTAAGTTAAAGGCAGCTTCAGGATATTGATCTACTTTACCATCTAAAATCATGTTGAACCCTTTAATGGTATCTTGAATATCTACAAGTACACCTTGAAGTCCTGTAAACTGTTCTGCTACATGGAACGGTTGAGATAAGAATCGTTGTACTCTTCTCGCTCTATGTACAGCTAATTTATCTTCATCCGATAACTCATCCATACCAAGAATAGCGATAATATCTTGTAGTTCTTTATATCTCTGTAATATTTCTTTTACATCTTGAGCACATTTATAGTGTTCTTCTCCAACAACATCCTCCGTAAGAATTCTAGAAGTAGAATCTAATGGATCTACTGCAGGATAAATTCCTAACTCAGCAATTTTTCTGGACAGTACAGTTGTAGCATCAAGGTGAGCAAATGTAGTTGCCGGAGCAGGGTCGGTTAAATCATCAGCGGGAACATATACTGCTTGTACTGAGGTAATAGAACCATTTTTAGTAGATGTAATTCTCTCTTGCATTGTACCCATTTCTGTTGCTAATGTAGGTTGGTAACCTACCGCAGAAGGCATTCTTCCTAAAAGTGCTGACACCTCTGAACCAGCTTGAGTAAAACGGAAAATATTGTCTACAAAGAAAAGTACATCTCTTCCTTTGCCATCTCCTTCACCATCTCTAAAATATTCTGCAATTGTAAGTCCAGATAAAGCAACTCTTGCTCTTGCCCCAGGAGGTTCGTTCATTTGTCCAAAAACGAATGTTGCTTTTGACTCTCCCATTTTATCCTTATCTACCTTAGATAAATCCCATCCACCTTCTTCCATAGAATGGATAAAATCTTCTCCATAATTGATAATTCCGGATTCTAACATTTCTCTTAATAAGTCGTTTCCTTCTCTTGTTCTTTCTCCTACTCCAGCAAATACAGAAAGTCCTCCATGACCTTTTGCAATGTTGTTAATTAACTCCTGAATCAGTACTGTTTTTCCTACACCAGCACCACCAAATAAACCAATCTTTCCTCCTTTTGCATATGGCTCAATAAGGTCGATTACTTTAATACCAGTAAATAATACTTCAGTAGATGTAGATAACTCTTCAAATTTAGGAGCGTCTCTATGAATAGGAAGTCCAGAATTTTTATCTAAATCTTCCATTCCATCAATAGCGTCTCCAATAACATTAAATACTCTACCTTTAATATGTTCTCCAGCAGGCATCTTAATAGGAGCTCCAGTTGCAATTACTTCAGTTCCTCTACTAATACCATCTGTAGTTTCCATTGAAATAGATCTAACTGTATCCTCACCAATATGTTGTTGACATTCTAAAATTAATTTAGACCCATTGTCTCTTTTTATTTCTAAAGAATCGTAGATGTTCGGAAGTTTAGTTGAATTATCTTCAAATATAACATCCACTACAGGACCAATAATTTGAGAAACTTTACCAATATTTTTTGACATGTTTTATTTTTTTAGATTTATTGTAAAATAGGTATTTAATTTTCGGATGCAAATCTACTATTTTTTATTTGTTTAAATATATAAAGTCTGTAAATAAATTTATGTTTAATTTTGAATAGTTTTTTAACAAACGCAAAAAGTAAATAAACTAGTGAAAATTTATAATTCTGTAGAGAAGTTTAACCCAGATTTTAAGGTGGTACTTACTTTGGGTACTTTTGATGGAGTTCATATAGGTCATCAGTCAATAATTAATAAACTTAATGAGTATACTGAGAAAAATGGAGGAGAAAGCGTTCTTCTTACTTTTTACCCTCATCCAAGACATGTATTATTTCCTGAAGATCAGAAGTTGAAATTATTGAGCACCATTAAAGAAAGGTGTAAAATGTTAGAGGGTTATGGTCTGAAACATTTTATTATTCAAGAGTTTACATCTAATTTTTCTAGAATTAAATCTGTTAATTTCGTTAGAGACATTTTGGTTAATCAACTTAAAGTTCATAAACTAATAATTGGATATGATCATCATTTTGGAAGAAATAGAGAAGGAAATTTTGAAGAATTATCGAAACTTTCAGACTTATATTCTTATAAAATAGAAAAAGTAGAGCCACAAAAATATAGAGATATTTCAGTAAGCTCTACTAAAATACGGAGTTTAATTACAGAGAGTAATTTTCCAGAAGCAAGGAAATATTTAGGTCGTCATTTTAGTTTTTGTGGTAAGGTAGTGAATGGAGAAGGAAATGGTAAAAATTTAGGTTTTCCTACGGCAAATTTAGTTGTAGAAAATAAATGGAAATTAATCCCTGAAAATGGCGTGTATGCAGTTATTGTGAGTTATAAATCCGAGACCTTTATAGGAATGATGAACATTGGTTATAATCCTACATTTAATTCGAATATAAAGAGTATAGAAGTTCATGTTCTAGATTTTAAAGAAGATATTTATGGTCAAGAGTTAGAAGTGTCTGTTGTCCAAAAAATCAGAGATGAGAAAAAGTTTTCTTCTGTGGAAGATTTAAGAAAGGTTTTAGAAATAGATGAAAATAAGGTTAGACTTATTTTCAAGAACAATGATTTTATAAAAAAAGGATGATGGCAACCTTAAAACCATCATCCTTCAAAAACCTCACTTATATCAAAACGTAAAATAAGTGAAACGAAAAGTATTTTTTAATACATGATTACTATCAGTAACGCAAAACATACCAAAGAAATTAAAAAAATAAGATTAGAAGTTTCATTACTCATTTTAACACCTATTAATTTTTATTTCTTATAATCAATGTCTCTATCATTTTATTTTAGAATAATTTTTGTCAAAAATGGCTTATTAATTAAGTAAAATGATTACATTAATCTTAAACTTAGTTTAACTAATTATTACGTTTTAAAGGGGACTATTAAGATAATGTTAAATATACCTTTCCGTTTTCCTTTTGAGTGTCCATCCAATTATATCCAAAAATTGTAAGAAATAAAAAACAAAAGGTCTAGAGATTAATCTGTTCATATTATTTAATGATTTCTAATCTTGCAAATTTTAGTAATAATTGTTTCTGTCCTATTCCGTTAAAAAATACAATTGCTTTTTTATTTCCTCCTTCTCCTTCAATATTAATCACCTTACCAGTTCCGAATTTAGAGTGTTTTACAAGCTGTCCATTTTGTAATTCACTTATGTCGCTCTGTTTTATTCTGGAATGATCAGATGAATTTACTTTTACAAACTTTTTAGGAATAGAACTTTTTTTGAAATTAGTTTTAGTTTTTGCAAATATTTTATAAGGTCTCTGTTCTACCTTCTGTGTTTCTGCAAAATTTTTCTTAACAATATATCTTTGATCTAGTTCTGATAAAAATCTGCTAGGTTCTGAATCGATATATTGTCCCCATTTAAATCTGATATTTGAATGAGACAGAAAGAGTCGTTTTTCGGCTCTAGTAATAGCAACATAAAACAACCTTCTTTCTTCTTCTAGTTCTGATTGGCTATTTCCACTCATCATAGATGGAAATAATCCTTCTTCCATTCCTACAACAAAAACGTATGGGAATTCTAATCCTTTTGAGGCATGAATAGTCATCAGTGTAATTTTGTTGTAATCATCTTTTGTCTCCTTGTCAGAGTCTGTTAAAAGAGCTACATCTTTCATAAATTCAGATAGGATAGGTGTTAGTTCTCCATCATAATTTTCAGTAAAATCTTTCATTCCATTTAATAGTTCCTGTATGTTTTCGAACCTATTAACTCCTTCTGGAGTCTTGTCTGAATTTAATAAGGAAAATAGCCCTGAAGATTTTGTAATTATTTCTGCTATCTCGTACGCATTTTTAGTTTCAGATTCTGCAGAAAAACTTTTAATTAATGTAGAGTATTCTAATATCTTATTTTTAGTTCCAGAGTTAATCTTTACATTGTAACTATCAATTTCATTAATAACTTCCCAGATAGAAATCTCATTTTCATTTGCTGTAATAATTAATTTCTGTAGTGTTGTTGCTCCAATTCCTCTGGCAGGATAATTTATAGTTCTTTTTAAAGCTTCCTCATCTTTTGGATTTATTGTCATTCTAAAATAGGATAACAAATCTTTAATTTCTTTTCTTTGATAAAAAGAAAGTCCACCATAAATTTTGTATGGTATCGCCATTTTTCTCAGGGCTTCCTCTAATGCTCTCGATTGTGCGTTAGTTCTGTACAAGATTGCAAAATCTTTATAATTTTCTTCAGATAATAATTGATTTATGGTGTTGGAAACAAGCCTCCCCTCATCATTATCAGTTGCTGATTCGCAAATAATTATTTCCTCTCCGTTTTTATTATGAGTCCAAACATCTTTTTCAATTTGTTTTTCGTTATGTCTTATTAATGAGTTTGCAGTCTCAACTATGTTTTTTGTTGACCTATAATTTTGTTCTAATTTATATAATTTATAATCGGGATAATCAATTTTAAAGTTTAGTATATTTTGAATGTTTGCACCTCTAAAAGCATAAATAGATTGTGCGTCATCTCCAACTACGCAGATGTTTTCGTTAAGCGCAGCTAATTTCTTTATTATTAAATATTGTATATGGTTTGTGTCCTGATACTCATCAACTAAAATATATTGAAATTTTTTTTGGTATTTGTACATTACTTCCGGAAATTCTTCTAGTAATTTGTATGTTTTTATTAGTAGGTCATCAAAATCCATAGCTCCAGACTTAAAGCATCTTTGTGAATACAGATGATAAATTCTTCCAAACTCTGTTCGTTTAGCTTTTAAGTCTGTTTGTGTAAGTTCTGGATGGTTTTTATATCCTTCCGGAGTTATAAAGTTATTTTTTAAAGATGATATTCTGTTCTGAATAGTACCTAACTTATAAACTTCTTTATCAAGATTTAAATCTTTAATAATACTTCTGATTAAACTTTTGGAGTCCGCAGTATCGTATATAGTAAAGTTTTGTGGGTATTGTATTTTTTCTGCTTCAATCCTTAAAATTCTTGAAAATACTGAATGAAAGGTCCCCATCCATAAACTTTTAGATTTTTCTCCTCCAACAATTTTATCTATTCTTACTTTCATTTCCTTAGAAGCTTTGTTCGTAAAGGTAAGTGCGAGTATATTAAATGGATTAACTCCATTTTTTAATAGGTGTACAATTTTGTATGTAAGAACACGAGTTTTTCCCGATCCCGCTCCGGCAATAACCATACTAGATCCATTTGTTTGGATAACTGCTTTTCTTTGATCGGGATTTAATTCTTGTAAATAATCTTCCATTATCTCGTTTTAAGGAATTTCAAATTTAAGGATTTCGTTAGATAGAAGGTCTTAAAATAATAAAGTTTTTGTATGTTTGTAAATTAACAAAATCAGATAGATGAGTGTGAATTTTCATAAAAATGTTAATAAATTAGAGAAACTTTATAGAAAGTTTCTTTCATTTTTATCTATTGTTTCTATCTATTTTCTTTTGATTTTAGTCCCTTTAGAGCCAATCATTGCTGCTAATTCTGCTGTGGGTCCTAACGGAGATAATATTTATACTTCTGACACTACTATTTCAGAAAATTACATAAACAATACTATTTGTAATTTAAGTTTGGTTTCTTTAACTGATGTACAATGCTTTGGAGCAAATGATGCAATAGTAACTGTACAAGTAGATAGTGGTGGAGGAATTTATCATTATTATCTAGAAATGTATAATTCTAATTTTCCTTTAAATGGCGGTTGGCAATCAGTCGGTCAAGTTCCAGCTCCTGGACAATATACAACTGTTACTAATGTTGCATTTACAAGTTTACCAGCAGATACTTTTAGAGTTATTCTAGAAGACACAGTAAATCAATGTTTTGATACCATAGGATATCCTCTTAGTACTATTATAGTAAATGAGCCATCACCAATAATAAATTCTGTAACAGTCCAATCAACAACAACTCCTCTTGTACCAGATGGAGCTATAAGTATTTCTCCTTCTGGTGGTAGTTTTCCTTATACTTTTAGTTGGCAAGGTCCTAATGGATATAGTTCTACTATTCAGAATTTAACAAATTTATTTTCTGGAATATATCATTTACAGATTACAGATTCTGTAGGTTGTATTTATTATGACACAATAACTCTAAATGCAAATCAGGCTTGTGGATTAGGATCATTTAGTTCTATTCCTCCCGTTTGTTTTGGAGATGCAAATGGGCAAATTCTAGTTAATTCTGTTTTTGGAATTGCTCCTTTTATTTATCAATTAGAGCTGCAGGATTCTTTAACTATGAATTGGAATACAGTGATTTCCATAACTCTTACAGATACATTTTACACATTTACAAATCTGTACGCTGGTGTTTACAGATATACAATAATAGATGCTAGTGGTTGTGTATCATTCTCACCTCCAATAAATGTTCAAGATCCTACACAGATAAATTCTAATAACAGTGTTATGTTTACTACTAATTCTACAAGTTGTAATGGAGAAATCATAACCAATATAAATGGTGGAGTTGCTCCGATATCTCATTTTTGGTCGGGCCCATCAGGATTTACATCTAACTTACCCGTTATCAATAATTTGTGTGTAGGGACTTATTGTGATAGTATTGTAGATGCGAATGGGTGTAATGTTTTAATATGTGATGTAGTAGATTTTGAACCTGCATGTATTCCAGAAGTGGAAGTATCAAACATCTTCTGTGATTTGGATAGTAGTGGACTCGCTATTGTTACAAAAACAAACAATTCCTATCCATTATTCGCATGGTTAAACTCTTTTGGAGACACATTAAGTATGGATACGTTCGCGTTTAATCTTCCAGAAGGAAACTATACTTTTAATGCATTTAACCTTGGAGTCCCAAATGCTTGTCCTGATACAACAATTAGTTTTTCTATACTTACTCCTCAAATAGATGTATACTCTATTTATGGAGATACTATTTGTGCTGGTACAACTACATCATTTAGTTTGCAAACTTCTAATACAGACTCTTCATATGTTTATAGAGTATTAATAGGATCTGATATATTTTCTACAGGCGATACATCACAATTGTACCCTTCGGGATGGTATAATTATTCTGTAGAAATCGATACAGGAGATGGATTTATTTCTTGTTTTTCTAATCAATACATTCAGATTGTAGAAAATGATTTGAGTATTGATTCTGTAAATATTGTAGATGAGGTTTGTGCAACTTCGTTAGGAAGTATAGAGGTGTTTGCTTCTTCTAATTTTACTCCTCTCAATTATAGTTTGGATACAGTATTTCAATTCTCCAATCTGTTTTCTGGTTTAAGTTCAAATTATTTTTACATGTTGGTTTCTGATGGTTTAAATTGTTCCGTTTCTTTGGATTCTATTAATGTAAGTTTGACATCTGATCTAGTTTTAGAAGTAGACTCTTCTTTAGAAACTTGCCGATTAAATGATGGTTGGATTTCTATTATTGCTCAAAATGGGTTTGGTGGATATCAATATACAATAGATGATGGAGTAAATTTTTCAAATATTATTTATTCAGATACTATTTTAATTGATTCTTTATCTGAAGGGAATTATCATTTAATTATAAGAGATGACTCTCTCTGTGTGAACAATTATGGCAATATCTATATAGGAAAAACTCCTAATCCTAAAATAGATTCGATAGTCATGCGAAATGAAAGTTGTTGTGGTTTTGATGGACAAATTTCTGTGTTCTCAACTCCAGTAAATTCTATAAGTTCATATACTATTGATACTTTCATTACAAGCCAGATAACAAATGTGTTTGATTCGCTTACTAGAGGAGATTATTTAATTCATATTGAAGACACCAATACTTGTATAGATAGTGTTGAAATTACTTTAGAAGCAGATTCCACTCCGAATATAAATTTAACAGTAGGAGTTACAGATGTAGTTTGTAATGGAGATTCGAATGGTACTTTTAAGGTATATTATCCGAATAATTGTTATTCTTACGAGCTACATAGATATACATTCTTTACTCCTCAGGTAATATTAGATACTGGAGATTATTTTAACAACCTTATCTCTGGGTTTTATGGGGTAATTGCTACTTCCAACTCTGGAACATGTGTCGATTCTTCTGCAGTAAAATTTATTGATGAGCCATCTGAAATCTCATTTGACCCTCCAGTAGTAGATGATGTTAGATGTATAATTGGAGATTCTTGTAATGGATCAATATATTTATCAAATACTCCATCAGGAGGAACTGCTCCTTACTATTATTATTTAAAAGATTTAGAAAATAATATACCACTAGGAGTTTTATCTTCTTCTGATACATTATATTCGTTATGTAATGCAGTTTATGAAATTCAAGTAGTTGATGGTAATGCTTGTGTCATTACTGATACTATAATTATAGAGGATTCCTCATTAAGAATAGATTCTTTTAGCGTTCAACCAATTAGTTGTTATAATGGTAGTAATGCTGACGTAGAAGTTTTTGTACAGGGTGGTGTTCCTAATTATTCATATTTATGGTCTACATCAGATTCTACAAAAGTAATTGATAGTTTGAGTAGTGACTGGTATTATATTGTAGTTTCTGATTCTGTTTCATGCTCTACTGCTGATAGTATTTTTATAGAACATCCAGATACATTACAATTTGATATTCTTGCCAAAAAATCAGAAACTTGTATGGGAGTTTCAAGTGATGGAGAGATTTATTTAGAAATAATAGGGGGAACACCTCCTTTTAACCATATGTGGACTTCTTTTTCAGGCTTCTCTGGCAATTCAGGAGCAGGTTTTGGAGATACAATTTTTAATCTGACTTACGATACAATTTTTATTGATGTTACAGATGCTAATTTTTGTAGTGCATCCCCGGTTTGGGTTACTCAAAGTGTAACAATTGTAGATGCTTTAAATGCTAATAACCCTTTATCATTCGATTCTATATATTATTCTTCCAGCTCTATTTGTTTTGAAGCTCACACAGGTTTTATAAATATAGATTTGGATGGAGGAGATGATCCTTTACAGTATTCTATTGATAGTATGCTGTCTTGGTCTTTATTAGATTCTTTTTCTAATTTAAATGCAGGTAAATACAATATTTATGTAATGGATTCTTATGGATGTTTGGATAGTGCAATTGTAAATATTAATCAATATGATGAGATTATAATTCAGCATGATTCTATACGTAATATTAGTTGTTTTGAAGGAAATGATGGTCATCTTTCAGTCTCAGTAATTGGTGGCGTTGCTCCTTATAACTATTTATGGCTTCCTACATTAGAAACAACAAATTCAATTTCTGATTTATATGCAGTACCTCATATTATTAGCATTACGGATTCCGTTTTATGTACGAAAATAGACACTATAGACTTAGTCGAACTTACAGAACCAATTCAAACACAATCCTCAATTGTAGATATTGCTAGTTGTTTTAATGGAAGTGACGGAGTTTTGACCACAACAACTATTGGTGGTATGCCTAATTATAGTTATGTTTGGTTAGATATGAATTCAGATACTGTTTCAGTTTTACAAAATGCAACTGAATTATCTGCAGGAAATTATCTGGTTTATGTTTCGGATAGTTTTAATTGTGGTCCGGCTATAGATACCGTTGTCATGAAAGAATCATCTGAAATTATAGTGGATGTGGTAAATGTAATAGATAATATTTGTTTTAGAGACAGATTAGGTGAGTTTACCTTTTCTGTATTTGGAGGGATACCTGCTTATACTGTTTATGTTTCTGATGAGGAAAATAATCTGTACTCTACTTTAGGAAACACTATTTCTAGTTTACCCTCTTCTGATTATTCTGTTTGGGTTGTGGATGAAAACAATTGTCATTCAGACACCTTATATTCTGTAAAATTAGGAGAACCTGGTGAAATTCAGATTCATAATACTATTTCAAATTTAACTTGTTTTCAGTCGAATGATGGAATTATGGATTTAAATATTTTAAGTGGTACAGCTCCTTATTATTATGAAATTGAATTGGATAACACAATATTGCAACAGGGTCAAGTAAATCAGTTAACATCTTTTACGTTGTATGATTTAGAATCGGAAAGTTATGTTGTTTCAGTTACAGATTTTAATAGTTGTTTTCAAGATACTATTTTTGTTGTGACCGAACCCGATCAGATCATTGCTGACTTTTTGCCTGTTTCTGATTTTGGTAGAGAATCGTTCCAATTTCAGGCGGAAAATACATCATTAGGAGGTCATTTGTATTATTGGAATTTTGATAACGATTCTACAAAAGTAACAACTTATCTTCAAGATATACAGATGTTGTTTTCTCAGCAAGGAGAGTACCATGTTATGATGGTTGCTTATGATAGTATATTAGGAAATAGTTGTAACGATACAATTATAAAAGTTATTGATGTAGAAGGGTATGATGTGTATAATGTCTTTACTCCAAATAATGATGGGGTAAATGATGTTTTTCATTTTAACGAATGGATGTTAAATGGAATTTATGTAGAAATTTTTAATCGTTGGGGGCAAAAAGTATATCACTGGGATGATGTGAATGAAGGTTGGTATGGAGTAGGATATAATGGTAGAAATGTAGAAGAGGGAGTTTATTTTTATAGAATGGAAGCTACGGGAATTGATGGGTCTCATTTTGAGGAAAATGGTAGCGTTACTTTGATACGATAAATGAACTAATAATATAAATCTACACATTATATATATAAAGATAAATATTTTGTAAATTTGTAAAAAATTAAATTATGAGAAAATCACTTATTTTATTTCTGTTATTTTGGAGTACTATCTCGTTTTCACAACAATCAGATTGGAAAATTTACACAGAAATTGATGGAGTAAAGATTGAAACAAGAACTATTGAGTGTTATGGTAATGAGATACTTACCTTCAGAATTTCTAACGCTAATAATTACTCTGTTTCTATTATGTGGCATGAAGAAGTTTGGGTAGATGGAGTGTGTAAACAAACAGGAAAATCTATTGAGGACAAAAGAGAATTATATCTTGTTGCTAATGAGGTAATAAGTGGTTCTTGTGATTTTAAAAAGAGTTTTTATATAGGTTCAAAAATAAATAGAGGATCAAGAGTGATGTCTTTAACTCATTTTGATTTAAATAATATAATAGTTTCCAAAAAATAGATGGTAAAAATTAAGATATGAGAAAATTATACAGTTTTTTAATAGCGTTTTTAGTTAGTGGAAGTATTTTTGCACAATGTACTGTGTTTGGTGTAAATTATATTTGGCCAGACACAACAAATATAAATGGATGTTTTCAATTAGGGGACACTTTAGTGATTGATGCCTATACTACACAACAAGCTACTCTGCTAGATAATGACTTTGAGTTAGGTACTTTTGGAACTGGATGGCAAACAGGTCTTTCAGCAAATGTAATATTAAATGACCCTACACATTGTGCTTGGCCTCCTCCCGCGAATCCTATTCCTAATAATGCTTATGTTTGGATGGGAAATGCTGCTGCACACCCACGGAATTTAACTTCTGTTGATTTTGACTTGTCTCAATGTCAGAATTTGGAGTTTGATATGAAGTATGCTACACAATCTCAACCAGGCCCTTGCGAGGGACCAGACTTATATTGTGAAGGTGTTAGAATCCAATATTCAACTGATGGAGGTTTAACTTGGTTTAATTGGGATAATACACTTGAGCAAGCGTGGACTCCTCCAGGTTCTGGTCAGGCTAATGCTTTAACAGGGAATTGTGCTACTCATCCTGTTTATGCTTATAATAGTACAGGTTATTGGGACCCGGACACAAATAATGTAGGAGGATCTGCTGCGAGTCCCTATGTAAATTGGTTTCATGTTAATTTACCATTACCTCCTGCTGCCCAAACTACATCTACTAGAATTAGATGGATTCAATTATCTTCTTCTTCCAATGCATTCGACCATTGGGGATTAGATAATGTGAAGATTGGATGTCAGGCTTATTCTCCAGCACATTTTACATGGTCTGGAGGTGCCGCTGTAGATACTATTCCACCTAATTTACCTTATGGTGGTCAGCATTTATTAATTCCTGATCAGTTAGGAACATATAATTATGTAGTGACAATGGTAGATAGTACACCTATGACTATGAATGGCCAACCAGGCCCTGATATTTGTCATGATACAGTGCAGTTTGTTGGTTTAGCGTCTTTTAATTATCATATTAATCATGTTAGTTGTTATGGAGATACAGATGGTGTTATTACCTTAGAACAATTAAACAATTCTACATCTATTTATAGTTTCTATATTGATGGTATCTTAAATACAAATCCACAACCTTACGATACTGTTTTTAGTAATCTTGGTGCTGGTACTTACGGAATATCAATTTCAGATAATGGGAATTGTGAAATAGTAGATTCTATTACTGTAAACGCTCCTAACTTCCCACTACAACTTACATCCGGAACAGATTCCTTGTATTTGTGTTTTGGAGATAGTAGTGGTTCTGCTAATGCTTCTACATCTGGTGGTACCCCTGCATATTCGTACGAGTGGTTTGATGGTAGTTATACTCCTATTGGATTTGGAGATAGTATT
>NZWX01000008.1 GCA_002697625.1 Flavobacteriales bacterium | reverse complement strand
TGGGATCATGGACTGCTAAAGACCAACCAATTGACTTTCCATCTGCAGAATACACTTCGATGAACTATGGTGGAATTGTATACTCCAAGTCTGCAATCTGTTTTGATTATTTAGCTGCTTACTTAGGAGAAAAATTATTTGATGAGTGTATGAAAAATTATTACGAAACGTGGCAATTTAAACACCCACAACCTAAAGATTTACAAAAAATATTTGAAGATAAAACAGGAAAAGATTTATCTTGGTTTTTTAATAATCTGATTACAACAACAAACCAACTTGACTATTCTATTTCTAAAATAAAAAAAGGGCCTAAAAATCTACATATCACTTTAAAAAATAATGGAAATATTCCTGGACCTGTAGTAATCTGTGGTGTGACAGATGGAGTTGTTAATGAAGAACTCTGGATAGAAGGGTTTGAAGGAACTAAAACTGTACCATATATTAATGGAGGTTACGACCACATCCGAATTGACTATTTTGGGGAAATGCCAGAAACAAATAGAAATAATAACATATATAAAACAAAAGGATTACTTAAACAATTTGAACCTCTTAAATTACAATTAATAGGTAGTTTATATCACCCTGAGAAAACACAAATTTTCTTCCATCCCAACATGATTTGGAATAAATACAACACCTACTCTGTTGGTTTAAGTATATATAACAGATTCATTCCTAAAGGAGGTTTTTCTTATAAAATATCTCCTATGTACAGTTTCGGTACACAAGGATTAGTTGGCAGAGGAAATCTTACGTTTACAAAGTATTCTCATTCTTCAATCTTCTCAAAAGTTAAATTAGGGATAAATGCGGAACGTTATAATTATTCTGAAGAATTTACATATAATAAGATAGTTCCTTCTTTAACTCTAATCTTAAAGGAAAACAACTTAAGAAGTAAAAAAGAAAGTAGTCTTAAAACTTCATATAATATTCTTTATAAAGACGGAATACCTAAAGAAAATAAAAAATTCCTAAACATAGAATATTCTTTTAAAAATAATAAAACGATAAATCCCTATATTTTTAATTTATCACTTGAAAAAGGAGAAGACTTTACAAAGGGTAATCTAATATTAAATTATGACTATCAACTTACTAAAAAGAAAAAAATAAGTTCAAGGTTTTATGCTGGAATTGCAGAAATAGATGAGGGTCATAATAAATATAACATTCAGATGTCTGCGTGGAACGGTAGTATGGACTACTCCTTTTCTGAAAGATCTTTCTCTAGAGAAGATGATGGTAATTTAAGTAGACAAATGTTTGTCAGAGAGGGAGGATTAAAACACTATACAGATATTCAATCCAATAACTTACTTACATCATTAAGTTTAGACTATAACCTACATAAGTTAATAAATCTATATGTAGAAGCTGGATATGCAGGAGAGATTGCATATGGCAGTGGATGTGTTTTTAAGTTAGGAAGTATGAATGTTTATCTACCACTAATAACAGAAAGCGGATTATTTAATGGTGGAAAATGGCAGGAAGTAATAAGATTACAACTACAAACAACAATTGATATTTCTGGATTATTTTAGATTAAAAACCACTCAATTGAGTGGTTTTTAATTTTATTTATGTTGTAGATTTATGCCTGAGCAGTTGGTCCTCCAAAATTCAATGGAATTCCTTGTGTAGGATCAACATCTGAAATGTCACCAAACTGATCTTCATACTTTGAGATATTATCTGTAAGTGCTCTCATCAATCTCTTGGCATGTTGAGGTGTTAAAATGACTCTAGATTTTACTTTTGCCTTTGGTAATCCTGGCATCATTTGTATAAAATCTACAATAAACTCAGATGGAGAGTGATTAATTATAGCTAAGTTACTATAAGTTCCTTCCGCTACTTCTTCTGCTAGTTCAATATTTAATCCTTCTTTTTTATTTTCTTCTGACATAATTTATGATTTTAATCTTCTTTCGGAGCTTCTAACATCTCTGCTACTTCTTCAGAAGGAGTTACACTTTTTAAGGATTCAAGTCTGTCCATTTCTACCTGAGAACCCACTACTATATCG
Source organism: Flavobacteriales bacterium (assembly GCA_002697625.1). Taxonomy (GTDB): domain Bacteria; phylum Bacteroidota; class Bacteroidia; order Flavobacteriales; family BACL11. The sequence continues at coordinate 6,740 of NZWX01000008.1, read as the reverse complement.
TTACTATTAAAAAGACCTGTACCTGCTGGTATTTTATGACCTACAATTACATTTTCTTTCAGACCTTTTAAAGTATCGATTTTAGCTCTAATAGAAGCTTCATTAAGTACTTTAGTAGTTTCTTGGAATGACGCTGCAGAAACCCAACTATCTGTATGTAAAGAAGCTCTTGTAATACCTTGTAGAACTGGTGTAGAGACCGCAGGGGTAGCATCAACTACCTCTAATAATTTCATATCTTTTCTTTTTAATCTAGAGTTCTCTTCTCTTAACTGACGTACTGAAATTAATTGACCTGATTGGAAATTTTCAGAATCTCCTGGATCTTCAACATATTTCTTGTCAAAAATCTTATCGTTAGCCTCCATAAAGTCATGCTTATCTATTAATTGTTTTTCTAATAAAGTAGTATCTCCTGCATCTAGTACTTCTACTTTTCTCATCATTTGCCTAACAACAACCTCAAAGTGCTTATCGTTGATCTTTACCCCTTGTAATCTATAAACTTCTTGCACCTCATTTACAATATACTCCTGAACAGCCTTGATACCTTTAATTGCAAGTATATCTCTAGGAGTAATAACACCATCACATAAAGGTAATCCCGCTCTAACAAAATCATTCTCTTGTACTAAAATATGTTTTGATAATGGTACTAGATATTTTTTAACTTGATCGTCTTTTGAAGTAATTACAATCTCCTTATTACCTCTTTTAATTTTAGGACCAAAAGAAACAATACCATCAATTTCAGAAACAATAGCAGGATTTGATGGGTTTCTCGCCTCAAACAACTGAGTAACTCTTGGAAGACCCCCTGTAATATCTCCAGAAGAACCAATAGTTCTTGGAATTTTACATAAAATAGTACCCTTCTTTATCTTTTGATTATCATCTAATGAAACGTGAGCTCCTACAGGAATACTATAAGATCTTTCTCCATCTTTTTTAGCTCCTTTAACAACTATAGTAGGAGATTGTTTTTTATTTCTACTATCAATAATTACTTTTTGTTTGAAACCTGTTAAATCATCTTGTTCTAATCTGTATGTTACTCCTTCTTCAATATAATCGAATTCAGTAACACCGTCTATTTCAGAAACAATTACAGCATTATAAGGATCCCAATCACAAATAATATCACCTTTCTTTACTTCTCCATCTTTAATATAAATAGAGGAACCATAAGGAATATTATGTGTAGCTATCACTATATCTTGTTTAGGATCAATAACTCTCAATTCTGCAGATCTAGAAATTACTAACTCTACATCATTTCCATCCTCATCTTTTGTGTTTATTGTTCTTAAATCATCAATTATAATCATTCCTGATTTTTTGATAATTACACTTGCATCAACAGTAGATCTAGAAGCAGTACCACCTACATGGAAAGTTCTCAGTGTAAGTTGTGTACCCGGTTCACCAATTGATTGTGCGGCAATTACACCAACAGCTTCACCTTTTTGTACCATTTGAGAAGTAGATAAACTTCTTCCATAACATTTAGCACATATTCCTCTTTTTGTTTCACAAGTTAATGCTGATCTAATTTCTACCTCCTCAATACCGGAATCAACAATAGATTGAGCAATTTCTTCAGTAATCTCATTACCAGACTCACAAATTAACTGATCATTTTTAGGATTGTATATATCATGTAAATTTACTCTACCAACAATTCTGTCATAAAGTGATTCTATAATATCTTCATTCTTTTTAAGAGCAGTTGTAACTAATCCTCTTAAAGTTCCACAATCTTCCTCAATTACTACTACATCAGCAGCAACATCTACTAATCTTCTTGTTAAGTAACCAGCATCTGCAGTTTTAAGTGCAGTATCGGCAAGACCCTTACGAGCACCATGAGTAGAAATAAAATATTCTAAGATAGAAAGTCCTTCACTAAAGTTTGTTGTAATTGGATTCTCAATAATCGACTCTCCATGGTCTCCTGATTTTTTAGGTTTTGCCATAAGACCCCTCATACCTGCTAACTGACGAATTTGTTCTTTCGACCCCCTTGCTCCAGAATCTAACATCATATATACAGAATTAAAACCTTGGTTATCACTAATCATATCTCTCATTACCGTATCAGTAAGTTTAGCATTTGTATTAGTCCAAATATCAATTACTTGATTATATCTTTCATTATTAGTAATGAATCCCATATTATAGTTATTCTTGACCTCTTCAACTTTAGTATGTGCATCTTCTAATAATCCAATTTTTTCTTCTGGCACAATTACATCTCCAAGGTTAAATGATAATCCACCCTTAAATGCCATATTATAACCTAATCCTTTAATATCATCTAAGAATTGTACTGTTCTTGGTACACCACAAACTTTTAAAATTCCTCCAATAATATCTCTTAACGACTTTTTAGTTAATAGTTGATCTACAAAATCTACCTCTTCAGGAACAAACTCATTAAACAAGACTCTACCAACAGTGGTTTCTTTTAATTCTGATGTTCCATCTACTTTTGTAATTTTTACTTTAATAATTGCGTGTAAATCAATAATTTTTTCGTTATAAGCAATCTTTACATCCTCTAAAGAATAGAACGATTTCCCCTCTCCTCTTACGACATGATCCTCAGTAGATTTTCTTGGTTTAGTCATGTAATAAAGACCTAAAACCATATCCTGAGAAGGTACCGTAATAGGAGCTCCATTTGCAGGGTTAAGAATATTATGAGAACCAAGCATTAAAATCTGAGCTTCTAAAATAGCATCTGCTCCAAGCGGCAGATGAACCGCCATTTGATCACCATCAAAATCGGCATTAAATGCAGTACACGCTAATGGATGAAGTTGAATTGCTTTGCCTTCAATCATTTTTGGTTGAAATGCCTGAATACCTAATCTGTGAAGTGTAGGAGCTCTGTTTAATAATACAGGGTGTCCCTTCATTACACTTTCTAAAATATCCCAAACAACTGGCTCTCTATTATCTATAATTCTTTTACCAGATTTTACAGTTTTTACAATTCCTCTTTCTATCAATTTTCTGATAATAAACGGCTTGTAAAGTTCAGCTGCCATATCCTTTGGTAAACCACATTCATGTAATTTTAATTCCGGTCCTACAACAATAACTGAACGAGCAGAATAATCTACTCTTTTACCAAGTAAGTTCTGACGGAACCTACCTTGTTTTCCTTTCAAGGAATCAGATAATGACTTTAAAGCTCTGTTTCCATCTGTTTTAATCGCAGAAGACTTTCTTGAGTTATCTAACAAAGCATCAACTGCCTCTTGCAACATTCTTTTTTCGTTTCTTAAAATCACTTCGGGAGCATTAATCTCCATTAATCTTTTTAATCTATTATTTCTGATGATAACTCTTCTATATAAATCATTTAAATCAGAAGTAGCAAATCTACCTCCATCTAATGGAACTAAAGGTCTTAACTCTGGTGGAATAATAGGAAGTACCTTTAACACCATCCACTCAGGTCTATTTTCTGTATGAGTTTGAGCTTCTTTAAAAGCTTCTACAACTTGTAATCTCTTTAAAGCTTCCGTTTTTCTTTGTTGAGAAGTTTCATGTTTTGCTTTATGTCTTAACTCATGAGATAAAGGTTCTAATTGTACTCTACTTAACATTTCAATAAGAGCTTCTGCTCCCATTTTTGCAATAAATTTATTTTCATCTGAGTCGGACAAATGTTGATTTGTAGGATCTAAGTTTTCTAAAACATTTAAGTATTCTTCTTCTGTAATAAAGTCGTTTACTTCAATTGGATTACCTTCTTCATTTAAAGCTCCTTCCACAGTTTGAATAACTACATATCTTTCGTAATATATAATCTGGTCCATTTTCTTAGAAGGTAATCCTAAAAGATAACCTATTTTATTTGGCAAAGTTCTAAAATACCAAATATGAGCAACAGGCACAACCAAATTAATATGACCTACTCTTTCTCGTCTTACTTTCTTCTCTGTAACTTCCACCCCGCATCGATCACAAATAATGCCTCTATATCTAATTCTTTTATATTTCCCACAATGGCACTCAAAATCTTTAGTAGGTCCAAAAATTCTTTCACAAAACAAACCATCTCTTTCAGGTTTATATGTTCTATAGTTAATTGTTTCAGGTTTTGTTACCTCTCCTGATGATTTTGCTAATATATCTTCTGGAGAAGATAAACTAACTTTTAAAGTACTATAGTCTGCAGACTGTTTTTTAATTTTATTTCTGTTATTATATGTCATGTTTTTTTCCTTTAAAAGATTATTCAAATGAAACTTTAAGACCAAGTCCTCTTAATTCGTGTAATAATACATTAAATGATTCTGGAATACCTGATGAGGGTAATGATTTACCTTTTACTATAGCTTCATAAGCTTTGGCTCTACCTATTACATCATCCGATTTAAGAGTCATCATCTCTTGTAAAATATTAGAAGCTCCATATCCTTCAAGTGCCCAAACCTCCATCTCTCCTAGTCTTTGTCCTCCAAATTGAGCCTTACCTCCAAGAGGTTGCTGGGTGATAAGTGAATATGGTCCAATTGATCTGGCATGCATCTTATCGTCAATTAAGTGTCCAAGTTTTAACATGTAAATAACACCTACTGTAGCTGGTTGATCAAATTTATCTCCTGTACCACCATCATATAAATATGTTTTTCCAAATCTTGGGATTCCAGCAGCATCTAACTCTACATTTATTTGATCCATAGAAGCACCATCAAAAACAGGAGTAAAATATTTTTTACCTAGTTCTTGACCTGCCCAACCTAATATAGTTTCATAAATCTGTCCAAGGTTCATCCTAGATGGTACACCAAGTGGATTTAGAACAATATCTACAGGTGTTCCATCTTCTAAGAACGGCATATCTTCATCACGAACTATTCTAGCTACAATACCTTTATTACCATGACGACCTGCTAATTTATCACCAACTTTTACTTTTCTTTTCTTTGCTATATAAACTGTCGCTAATTGTAGTACTCCCTTAGGTAATTCATCTCCTACAGTAATAGCAAACCTTTTTCTTCTATATTCTCCAAATATATCGTTGTACTTTCGGATATATCCTTGAATAATTTTAATAAGAATAATATTATTTTCTTTATTTGTAGTCCATTTATTTGGATTTACACTTAAAAAATCAACTTGCATTAACACTTTCTGAGTAAACTTAACGGATTTTGCAATCACCTCCTCACCAAGGACATTGTTAATTCCTTGAGAAGATTTACCTCCTACTAATTGATACAATTTATCAACTAATACTTTCTTTAATTTTAATGCTTCTAACTCAAAATCTTTATCGATAGATTCTAACTCTTCTTTATCTTGAGCTTTCATTCTTCTATCTTTTATTGTTTTTGAGAATAACGTTTTTCCGATAACTACTCCAGCATGTGATGGTTTTGCTTTTAATGATGCATCTTTGACATCTCCAGCTTTCTCCCCAAAAATTGCTCTAAGTAATTTTTCTTCAGGAGTTGGATCTGATTCTCCTTTTGGAGTAATCTTACCAATCAGAATATTACCCGCTTTGACCCGAGCACCAATTCTAATCATACCAAACTCATCTAAATCTTTTGTAGCTTCTTCACTTACATTGGGAATGTCAGCAGTAAGTTCCTCGGCTCCTCTCTTTGTTTCTCGAACAGATACATTATGTTCTTCAATATGTAGAGAAGTAAATAAATCTTCTCTAGCTACTCTTTCTGAAAGAACAATTGCATCCTCAAAATTATATCCTTTCCAAGGCATAAATGCCACCTTAAGATTTCTTCCTAGTGCTAGTTCTCCATCCTGAGTCGCGTATCCTTCACATAATACTTGACCTTTAGTTACTTTATCTCCTATTTTTACAATAGGACGAATATTCATACAAGTATTTTGATTTGTCTTTAAGAATTTAGTTAATAAATATGTCTTTTCATCTTCATCAAAACTAATTAACTGCTCTTCATTCGACTTCTTATATTTGATTACAATCTTACTTGCATCAACATATTTAACAACTCCTACACCTTCTGAATTGATTAAAGCTCTAGAATCCTTTGCAACATGAGGTTCTAATCCTGTTCCTACAATAGGAGCGTCCGTTCTTAATAACGGTACTGCCTGACGCATCATGTTAGACCCCATCAGAGCTCTATTTGCATCATCATGCTCCAAGAATGGAATTAAAGATGCAGCTATAGAAGCAATCTGGTTAGGAGCTACATCCATTAAACCCACATTTTCAGGTTCTGTTACAGGATAATCATGTCCTAATCTAGTTTTTACAGTTTCATTTTCAAAACTACCATCTTGTTTTATAGGTGCATTTGCCTGAGCAATTGTTAAATCTTCCTCTTGCTCTGCACTTAAATATATAGGGCTATCTTCTAAATTTACTTTACCATCTACCACTTTTCTGTATGGAGTTTCAATAAATCCTAAATCATTTACTTTAGCAAAAACACATAAAGATGAAATAAGTCCAATATTTGGCCCTTCAGGGGTCTCAATCGGACACAATCTTCCATAGTGAGTATAATGAACATCTCTCACCTCAAATCCAGCTCTTTCTCTAGTAAGTCCTCCTGGTCCTAAAGCAGAAACTCTTCTTTTATGAGTAACCTCTGCAAGTGGATTTGTTTGATCCATAAACTGAGACAATTGCGACGCACCAAAGAATTCTCTAAGAGCTGAAACAATAGGTCGAATATTTATCAAGGCTGCTGGAGTAGTATTACTTGGATCGATCTGAGTTG
>NZWX01000007.1 GCA_002697625.1 Flavobacteriales bacterium | reverse complement strand
TTTTCCTCTAACCTCTTTATATCTGTTTTTCTGTCTTCAACTTCCGACTTCAACGTGTTATTCTCCTGTAGAATTTCCTCTTTTTCTTTCTTTAAGGAGTTGTATAAAGATATGATTTTTTTTACTTTACTTTCAATATTTACAACTAAATCTTTCATATCTTTTTATTGTTACAAACTTAGAGATTTATTGTTAAATTTTTATACTTTTTGATGTTATATTTGTAAATATTTTAAAATACATAAATGAAAAGATTAATTTTTCTATTAACTATCCTTGTATCAACTAATTGCTCTGCTCAAGATTATATCTCTCCATTCGATTTTCCACTTTACCTTTCAGGAACTTTTGGAGAGCTAAGAGACCATCATTTTCATACAGGAATTGATGTAAAAACAAATGCGGAAGAAGGAAAGAATTTAAGAGCCATTGCTGATGGTTATATTAGTAGGATTAAAGTTTCTACATGGGGTTACGGAAAAGTTCTTTATATAGTTCATCCATACACAGGACACACTTCTGTATATGCACACATGCAAAAATTTAATAAGGAGATAGAAAAGGTCATAAAAGAGCAACAATATAAAAAAGAGAGTTTTGAGATTAATTATTACCCTAAGAAAAATTCTTTACTGGTACAACAAGGAGACATTATTGGGTTATCAGGAAATTCTGGAGGAAGTGGAGGGCCTCACTTACATTTTGAAATAAGAGATACCAAAACAGAACATCCTATAAATCCACTCGCTTTTGGATTTGAAGTGTTAGATGATATAAATCCTGTTTTAACGGAAATTAAAATTTATCCTCATGAAAACTCTTCAATAAATGGAGATAAAACCTCTATAAGAATACCATTAACAAAAGTAAAGGATGGAATATATTCGATAAATAATCAAAATTTAAAAGTGCATGGAGATATTTCGTTTTCCATAAGCACATTTGACAGGCAAAATGGATCTCCAAACAATAAAAATGGAGTTTATTCAATAAAAATGTTTGTAGATACAAAATTAATTCATCATTTTGAAGTAGATAAACTTAGCTTTTCGGAAAAGAAATTTATTAATTCACATATTGACTATGAAGAATATTCAGATAATAAAATTAGATTTAATAGATGTTATTCTTTACCCTACAACAGATTATCTAACTATAAAGTAAATATAAATAAAGGAATTCTTTCTTTTAAAGATAATTATAAACATAATATAAAATTTGAAGTTCGTGACATAGAAAATAATACCTCTTATTTAGAATTTGACATTCAATCAACTGAAACAACACCAAAATTTGAAAAGGAAGATAGCGTAGAAATGATTAAATATGATGAGGCACAAACTTTTAGCATGTCAGATTTTAAAGCACATATACCAGCATATTCTATTTACAATAACTACCCTTTTTTTAGTAAATTAGGAAATAAAAAAGAAAATACTTTGTCAAAAGAATATCATTTTATGGATAAGAACATTCCTTTACATAAAGAAATAGTAATTAGTATTGGAGATAGTATTTCTGATAGTTTAAAAGATAAATGCTATATAGCATTAAAAAAAAGTGATGGCACTTTTCAATATAAAGGAAAAACATGGAAAGAGGGTGTTTTATATGCTAAGACTAGTGAGTTTGGAATTTTTACAGTAATTGCAGATACTATTAATCCGATTATCTCTGATTACTATTTTAAAAATAAAACAAATATCAACAATGAAGGAACTATATCTGTGAAGATTATGGATCATGAAAGTGGAATATCCTATTATAGAGGAGAAATAGATGGAAAATGGATTTTAATGGATTATGACTTTAAATCTGATTTACTCACTTACTATATTGATACAGAAAAATTGAAAAAAGGTGAACATACCCTAAAAATAATTACTAGAGATAGGATGGATAACGAAACTATTTTTTTAAAAAATTTTATTTACTAATTTGAGTCAAAAAAATATTTAATCCTTACGTAAATATTGTTTTACAAATTGTTCTACAAAATTTTTAAGATTATTACAAACCTCAGAATATACACTTACTAATTCTTCATCTTTTCCTCTAGCTTTCGCAGGATCTGGGAAAGATTGGTGTATTATATTTGAGAATGGAAATATAGGGCAGGTTTCTTTAGCATTATCACAAACTGTAATCACATAATTAAATTTAATATCCTTATATTCATCAACATGGTTAGATTTATTTTTAGAAATATCAATACCATATTGATTCATCACCTTTATTGCATAAGCATTTACCTTTTCAGGATGAGTCCCCGCAGAATAGACCTCCACATTATCTTTGGATGTGAAATTCTTCATCCATCCATCTGCCATTTGAGAACGACATGAATTCCCAGTACATAAAATTAATACCTTTTTCATTTATTTAATAAAGATCTTTTTTTCTACTACTCCATCACTATACACAAAAAACAGTGGGACATTATAAGTAAAATTTACATTTCTACCAGTAACGTCAATGATTTTCAACAACTCTCTTTCATTGTTAAGTGGAGAAGTAAATTGAGACAATACCGAAGAATATTCATAAAATTCATATTGTGCTTTTTCAGGTGATAACATCATCGCGTCATTATTCTGAGATCTTATGTAAAACTTAAGATTTGGAGATGTTGGAAGAAAAACAGAGTAAATACCGTCACCTGCAACTAAATCACCATTTATTCCAACATCATTCATTGGTAATGACTTAAATTTAGAATTATAATCATTGGATGTATACATTAGTTCCACAGAGTTTGTGTTTATTACATTAGCTTCAACAATGTTATTGTTTACTATTACATTTGAAATAATTGGAGAAAGTAAAGATATTTCAGGATGATTTAGTAGATAATTTTTTCTTTCATTAATAGTAGACATAATCCCTCCAAAACCCCATCCAGTCCATATTGCATTTTCTACATTATTGTAAAAGTCAGTAACTCCAAACGCTTTATAATTATCATTAATAACAGCATTATAAGCAAGACCTTGTAAGTTTTGAATTTTAGCTCTAATTATAGTTGTATCTAAACTTTCATTAATAACTGTTCGCAAATGTGCTGTATATTGTTTTCGATATGTAGGATGATTCAACAATAGTGCAGTTAATGGTCTTCCAATTGAAGGATCATCTCCGTAGTATGGATCATATTCGTATACATCAGATGGATTCCAAAAACTCCAACCCATAATCGCACCAACAAAACTTTCACTTAAATCCCATGGTATCATATTGAATAAACCATCTTCCCTTTGATATAGATAATAATTATGAACATAATAACCATTATAAGTATCTAAATTTGAAATAACTTGATTTACAGCAAAAGCCCATAATGTTCTATCAACGTCTAATACACTATCAATAAATTGTGGATTAAAATTTATTATTTCAATTAAATTAAGTAAATTTCCCCATCCAAAGTCAGACTTCATATCATAACTATTGTAATATAAAGATGTGTCTTCTCCCAACCAGTTTAAATCAGGCACACCTCCGCTAGGTGTTCCAGTAGTATCACAAAACATTCCACTTCCATCACATTTAAACATAGATCCATTTTTTTCATCATAATGTTTCTCTGTAAATTGTTTATTTATAGACTCAGTATTTACATAAAGTCCTAAATAATTTCCTTGAACGTAAAGTTTAACTAGATTTACTTCAGGAGAAGGTAAATAATTTTTATAGATTTGGGAAGCAGAAAACTCTTTCATGAATGTTGGGTCCATCCAAGCATTTGCAAGCTTTATCTTCTTTTTACCAAAAAACTTTTGACCTGAAACAAAATAATTGAAATCTAAATTATAAGGTACCTTAGGATTACCTACATCATTTGGTAAACAAAAAGTAGAATTCCCTTTATATCTAACCCCAACACTATCATAAACAACACCTTCGCATGTTACTGTTGCGGGAATTCTATATTTTGGATTTGTAAAAAAAGAATTTACCAATATGGAATGGTAATTGGGATCAATAAAGTCAATATATACACTTCTTATTGAATCCTTATCGAATAAACCACCCGGAAATTCGTAGAATTGATGAGGATTATAAATTGTTTGAGAAGTTAAACAAATAGGGATTAATAATAAAATCAATAAAACTCTCTTCATAGAAATAAAATGATTTTCATTAGCAAATATAATAAACAAAATTTGAATCAGTTATTAAGTAGCTCAACTATATTTTTATTTTTGCATAAATGTTAAAACAATTTTTACTTTTCTTTTTTCTTTTATTTTCAGTAAATTCTTTTAGTCAAATACTAAAAGGAAATATTACAGATAATAATAAAGAACTTCTAGCTGGTGCAAACATTCTGATAAAAGGAGAAAACACAGGAATATCTGCAGATAAAAATGGAGATTACATACTAAACTTAAGAGCAAATAGATCGGTAGTAATTGAGGTGTCTTTTATCGGATATGCAACAAAAAGTATTCGAATACCAATGCTTAAAAAAGGACAGACATACACCCTAAACATACAACTAAATCCAGAAGGAAAATTAATAGACGATGTAATTGTAAGAGATAAGAAAAGCCGAAAACAAGCACTTAGCAGGATTAAAACTCAACATGTTACATTGATACCAAATTCTGGAGGAGGTATAGAATCTGTTCTTAAAACCTTACCTGGTGTAAGTTCGGCAAATGAATTAAGCTCTCAGTACTCTGTCAGGGGTGGGAATTTTGATGAGAACATGGTATATGTAAATGGAATAGAAGTATATCGTCCGTTTTTAATTCATTCTGGACAACAGGAGGGCTTAAGTTTTGTAAATTCTGATATGGTAGAAAGTATCTTATTTTCTGCAGGTGGATTCGAGTCAAAATATGGAGATAAAATGTCTTCTGTGTTAGATATAAAATATAAAACACCAACAGAAACAAACGCCTCTATTCAGATGAGTTTATTAGGGGGTTCTGCTCATTTTGAGGGAGTTGCACTTAACAATAGATTTTCGTACATAATGGGGTTAAGAAATAAAAGTAATCAGTATCTCTTAAATGCAATGGACACGGAAGCAGAGTACAAACCAAATTTCACAGATTTTCAGACCTATTTACAATATAGGATAAAAGATAACTGGACCATTAGTTTTCTAGGAAACATCTCTGAAAACACTTATAAAATGGTTCCTGAAAATAGAGACACAGAATTTGGAACTTTGAATGAAGCTCTAAAACTCAGAATTTATTTTGAGGGTCAAGAATCGGATAAGTACAACAGTTACTTTGGAGCATTTAACACAAGTATTTCTCCTAATTTAAAAACAAAATTACATTTTACCGCATCTGGATTTCAGACCATAGAATCAGAAAGTTATGATATTTTGGGTGAATATTGGTTGTATCAGTTAGATAATAATTTAGGTTCGGATGATTTTGGGAATGTTCAATTTGATAGAGGTGTTGGTAAATTTATAGACCATGCAAGAAACAATCTGAAAGCAACTGTTTTAAATGTATCTCATAATGGACATTTTATAAAAGATGAAAATACCAAGTTGGAGTGGGGAGTAAAACTTCAACAAGAAAATATAGACGATAAAATAAAGGAATGGACTTTAATTGATTCTGCAGGTTTCACTCTACCCCATCCAAACGATAATATTGGTGGAATTTCAGACACCAATCAGGAGGTATTGATGACAGAGTTTTTAAAAACAGAATTGAAATTAACTTCTTACAGAAATTCAGGATACTTTCAGTTTAATAAGGAAATAGGCAACTTTACATTAAATGCAGGAACTAGAGCATCCTACTGGACTTTTAATGAAGAGTTTTTATTATCTCCTAGGGTGAATGTTGCCTACATTCCACTTTGGGAGCAAGATGTAGTTTTTAGAGCTGCTAGTGGTATTTACTACCAATCTCCATTTTATAGAGAGTTGAGAGATTTGCAAGGAAACTTAAATTATGATATTGAAGCTCAGAAATCCACTCATTTTGTTTTGGGTTCGGATTATCTGTTTTATAGTTGGGGACGACCTTTTAAATTGGTTTCTGAAGTCTATTATAAAGATTTACAGAACTTAATTCCTTATAAGGTAGAAAATGTACGAATAAAGTATCTGGCTGAAAATAATTCCAACGGATTTGCTACAGGTATAGATTTAAAGATTAACGGAGAATTTGTTCAAGGGGTAGAAAGTTGGGCTTCCCTATCTATAATGAAAACAATGGAGGATATTGAAGGGGATTTTTATGTAGATGATCAAACGGGTGAAACGATTTATCCAGGATTTATTCCAAGACCAACAGATCAGAGAGTTAATTTTTCTATATTTTTTCAGGATTATTTACCAGGAAACCCAAATTATAAGATGCACCTGAGTATGATATATGGAACAGGACTTCCATTCGGGCCTCCACAAGCGGAAAAATACCAAGATGTACTAAGAATGCCAGATTACAGAAGAGTAGATATAGGATTTTCTGCAGTTCTAAAAGCGGAAGATAAAAAGAGTAGAATTCCTTTTTTAAACAAGCTGAACAATATGTGGATTTCTGCAGAGGTATTTAACTTATTGGATATAGACAATACGGTTTCTTATCTGTGGGTAGCGGATGTTAGTGGAAGGCAATATGCCGTACCAAACTACCTTACACCACGACAAATAAACTTCAAACTTATTGTAGGAATATAACAACTAATTTAGTTATAGAAAACGAGCACACCACCCCTCACTAATAGGTTTTAAATAAGTATTTAAATCCTCTTTTTTCTGAACCGTAAGGTCGTAAAACAAAGTATCTGAATCTACATTATCTTTAAGATTAAAAGAAGGTATACATTCTATCTTTCCATCTATCTTACAATACACATTTAATCTATTCATTAAAGAAATAGAGAGATCCCTTTCTATATCTTGTATGCATTTTTGTAAAGTATCTATAGAGCAACCACTTGCTTTATTAATGCTTTCATCTAAAGCAACCACAATAAAATAATTTTTGAAAATAGTAACTCCAGCAGTTAAGTCCAGCTTATGTGCATTCCAAGTACGTAAATGTTCAGAAATGTAATCTAAAATAAAATTTTGTTGTTTACTTGTTAAAACCTCCTCAGAAGCATACATCCAAATACGAGAAGAATCAGGGAGATTGTTAAAATCTACTAACATTATAAATTTTCTGCAATAAGTTCTGCAATATCTTTTACCTCAGCCGCACCTTCATCTACTGCTTTTACTCCATCCGTCATCATAGTATTACAAAACGGACAGCCAGTTGCAATTACATCTGGATTTAACGATAAAGCTTCCTCTGTACGGTTAATATTGATATCCTGACTTCCATTTTCTGGTTCTTTAAACATCTGAGCTCCACCTGCTCCACAACAGAAAGAAAGTCGTTTACTCCTTTTCATCTCTACCAACTCTACTCCTACAGTCTTAATTAACTCTCTAGGGATGTCGTATACATTATTTGCCCTACCTAAATAACAAGGGTCATGATAAGTCACTCTCTTTCCTTTTAAATCTCCAGTAATACTAAGCTTTCCCATTTCTAAAAGTTCTGCAATAAACTCTGTATGGTGTTGTACTTGATACTTTCCTCCAAGTCCTTTATATTCGTTTTTTAAAGTATTGTAAGAATGAGGACAAGTAGTTACAATTCTTTTTACATTATATGCATTCAACACCTCAATATTCATCATGGCTTGCATCTGAAACAAGAATTCATTTCCAGCTCTTTTTGCAGCATCCCCACTAGATGATTCCTCCGAACCTAAAACTCCAAAATTAACATTTGCTTTATTTAATATCTGAACAAAAGCTCTTGTTATTTTTTTAGCCCTATCGTCAAAACTACCAGCACTACCTACCCAGAAAAGTATATCCGCTTCTTTTCCTTCCTCCATAAATTCGGCCATTGTTTTTACTTGTAATTCGCTCATTATTCTTTAAGATTTAAAAACCTGAATAGTAACATCTTTTTCTACTAGGTCCGTAAATTTACCATCAAATCTAGTTGCTCGTACAATATGATTATCTACCCAATGATAGTTTCCTCCTCTTGGCTTTCCCATAAGTAATCCATGATACCTAAATCCGTTCTCTTTTAACCAAACCTCTGTCACCTCTCTATGTTCTTCAACTCTAGAAGTAAAAAAAGTAATGTAATGACCCTGATCATACCATTTGTTTAAGGTTTCCAAAGCATCTGAATACAAATTTGCAGTAGCCATTCTTTCCGGCTCCTCATTTGGTATATCGTCACAAATCGTACCATCAATATCAATTAAGTAATTTTTAATGTTATCTGGTAATACCGGGGAAATATTCTCCCCATCTACTATTTTTTCAACTAATTTAGTCATCTTTCCAATTTAATCTGTCTGCTGCCGAGAACTGCCAAGGAGCACCATTATTTTCTACATTTGTAAACATCATATTTAACTCAGTTGGGGCAGCAGATTGCTCCATTACCAAATATCTTCTCATATCCATTATAATAGATAAAGGGTCTAACTCAATAGGACACGAATCTGTACATGCATTACAGGAAGTACAAGCCCATAACTCTTCTGGGGTTATATAATCACCTAAAAGAGATTTAGTATCCTCCACCCCATTTCTTTTATTGTCAGCTATCTCAGTAATTCTGTCCCTTGTATCCATTAAAACCTTTCTAGGAGACAACAACTTTCCTGTTTGGTTTGCAGGACAATTAGAAGTACATCTACCACATTCTGTACAACTGTATGCATTTAATAATTGCACCCAATTTAAATCTGTAGCATCTTTAGCCCCAAATGATTCTGGAGTTGCTGAATCTACAGCAGGACTCGAGTAAGGATCTGCATTTGGGTCCATCATTAACTTTACCTCATTAGTAACCGACTCCAAATTAGTAAACTGACCTAAAGGATTTAGATTTGCATAATAAGTACTAGGAAAGGCAAAGAAAATATGTAAGTGTTTTGAAATTAAAACATAATTCATAAAAGCGAATATTCCTATAATATGAAACCACCAAGTAAATCTCTCAATAAAATGCAGATTTTCACTAGAAAAAGTTTCAAAATAAGGAACAAAAAACTGAGAAACAGGATTTGCAAACGCAACTGTGTAATGCGCATCTCCCCTAGATAACAAAATAAAATCTGCAGCATTCATTACCAAAAATGCTGTCATTAATAATATCTCAAAAACCAAAATAAGATTTGCATCAGTTCTTGGCCATTTTGTCATTTCCTTATTCCAGAACCTCTTAATCTTTAAAACATTTCTTCTGATTAAAAATATAATACAAGCAACTAATACTAATATTGCTAAAACCTCAAAAGAACCTATCAAAAAGTTATATAAAGATGATGGTATAACAGAAGCTAAAAATCTATGCGTACCAAAAACACCATCTACTATAATCTCTATAACTTCTATATTAATTATTAAAAATCCTAAATAAACAACAATATGTAACACACCAGCAACAGTCCTTCTGGTCATTTTAGATTGTCCTAGAGCAACTCTAAACATGTTCCTCCATCTCTCTGATTTTCTATCTGATCGATTAATACCTCTTCCTAATTTTATATTTGAGATGATCCTACTTAAATTCTTAATAAAGAATAAAATAGAAACGATGAAGAGAAATAAAAATATAAAATTAGAGAGTCCCATCTTTTATTCAGATTTTGGTTTTTTATATGGTTTTGGGGTGTTAATTATAGAGAAATTAATGTACCTCTCCGGATTTATCTTCATGTCTTTTATCAATTCCTCTAACTCTTTTGTAGCAGACTCTAAATTTATGTAAATTGATTTATCAGAAATTAACTTACCTAAGCTTCCATCACCTTTATTTATAGTATTTGTAATTTTATCTATTTTATTAAATGTAGATAATACATCTGCTTTTACTAAACTATCAGAAATAGAAGAAAAATTAGATATTATGTTTTTTATCTCTTTATTCGATTCATTTAAATTATTAGAAACAGATGCAAAGTTTGACATAGTTAGGTCAATATTTTCTTTGTTATCCCTAATCATTTTGTCTACAACCAACAAAGTTTCTGATAACGTAGTGAAAGTTTGATCTAAACTAATAAGAGATTTGGAAAGACTTTCTCTTGCATCTTTATTTAGCACAGAAGTAATAACCGTCATAACTGAATCAATAGACCCAATTAACTCCTCTGTTTTTATCTTAAGTGGAATAATCTGAGCATTTACCTCATCTTGCAAACTAGATTCTATAGAAGAAGACAACTCATCTCCAGAAACAACCATTAAAGATGAATCTCCTAAAACTAAGGAAATACCTTTAGTACCCATTAAATCAATACTTACAATCTTCGCTATCGTATTAACAGGAATTTCAATATCATTTTCAATATTTAGGCTTACTTTTAATAAATTATCTCTTTCTGAATCAAAAGTAATGTTAGTAATTGTACCTATTTTATGTCCTTTTACTGTTATAGAGTTTCCTTCAGTCAATCCAGCGATATCTTCATAATAAGCATTAAGTACCCTACCATTATTCATCACATTTATTCCTTTTAAAAAGTTTATTCCGAAATATAAAAGAAAGATAGTTACCAAAGAAACAATTCCAACTTTTAACGACTTTATTTTATTACTCATAATATTTATTTATTTTGCAAATCTAACGCTTCTTTTACACTTATTTGTTTTCCTTTATAAAATGCCACAATAAAAGCACCTGGAAATTTGCCTGACCTAAATGATAATTTAAGCTTATCAGCTTGTTTTTTATCAGAAGAAACAACATGGAAATATTTATAAGTTCCATGTTCATATAACTCTTCTACTACTATATCAAAAAAGATATTTGATCTTTTCATGGATTCTAAATAAGTACCTAATTGTATCTTATATACAACCTCCTCTTGAGAACTACTTTCCTCCAGGTTTAAAACTAATTCTTCCTTTTTTGATTCTGATTTTAATCCCTCAATCTCTTCTTTATAACTTCGAAATGCTCTGAATATAGCAGACGCTATATAATTTTTTCCATTATCTGTATTTAAATAATCTTCTTCTGTTGGATTAGTTAAAAAACCTGCCTCTATTAAAACAGAAGGCATATTTGATCTGCTAATCACATAAAACGGAGCTTGTTTTACCCCCCTACTTTTTCTATGAGCTCGTTCTACAAACTGCTTATCTACCTGCTGAGCAAATGAAATACTCTGGTCCAGATAAGTGTTTTGCATTAAACTAAAAACAATATAACTTTCAGGTGATTTTGGATCAAATCCTTCGTATTTCTGTTGGTAGTTATCTTCC
>NZWX01000006.1 GCA_002697625.1 Flavobacteriales bacterium | reverse complement strand
GTTTTACTATGACAAATGGAAATTTTGATAAATTATTTGGACAAAAACCTAGAAATGCAAAGACTGACAAAATAACTCAATTTCACATGGATATTGCGGCTTCAATTCAAATAGTCACAGAGGAAATCATGATTAAAATTTGTAAATCTCTTAAGGAGGAATATAAAATTTCAAATTTGTGTTTAGCTGGAGGTGTTGCATTAAATTGTGTAGCCAATGGAAAAATACTTAAAGAAAAAATTTTTGAAAATATATGGATACAGCCAGCCGCTGGTGATGCGGGAGGTGCCTTGGGCGCAGCTTTAGCAGTATGGCACAAAGAACTTAAAAATAAACGTTTTTCTCCATATAAAGATGAAATGCAAGGGTCTTTTCTAGGACCAAGTTTTAGTGACAATGAAATAGAAGATAAATTAAATGAATTAGGTGCTAATTTTGAAAAATTATCTGAAGAGAATTTATTAGAAGCAATCAGTAGAATTAAAAACCATCTATCAAAACTACAATGACCTCTACTGAATTAAAAAATATATTTAATTCCTTTAATGATAAAAAAGTCCTTTTAATTGGTGACGTTATGATTGATGCCTATATGTGGGGTTCTATCAACAGAATGTCTCCTGAAGCGCCAGTTCCTATTGTGGATATCAAGAAATATGAGATTAGATTAGGAGGAGCTGCAAACTGTGCTTTAAATATTAAAGCCTTAGGAGCTATACCTATACTATGTAGTGTTTTAGGAAAAGATATTCATGGACATCAATTCCAACAATTAATGAAAGATGCTAATCTTTGTGAAAAAGGAATAATCCTCTCTGATGAAACAAAAACTACCGTAAAAACAAGAGTAATATCTGAGGGAAAACAGCAAATACGTATTGATGAAGAAGATACCAAACCTTTACAAGTTGATGAAGAGTTCTTAAAAAATATACTTCCATTACTTGAAAATATAGATGTTGTTATTTTACAAGATTACAATAAAGGAGTGTTAACTAAAAAAATTATCTCAGAAGTAATTTCAGAAGCTAATAAAAGAAGAATACCTACGATTGTAGATCCTAAAAAAGATAATTTCCTAGAGTATAAAGATTGTGACATCTTTAAACCAAATCTTAAAGAAATTAAAGAGGGAATGCAATTAGAGTTTAACGAAAAAATAGATTCTGAATTAGAAAGTGCTACACACAAACTTAAGGAAGCACTAAATGCTAAAGGAATTCTATTAACGCTTTCTGCAGATGGAATTTGTATTAATTCTGATGAAGGATTTGTTCATACACCTGCTTATGGGATATCAATGGTAGATGTTTCTGGAGCTGGAGACACCGTTATTTCTGTAGCTTCTCTCTTATTATCTGAAGGAGTTTCATTTGAAGATATTTCAAAGATTTCTTGTCTTTCTGGGGGGATTGTTTGCCAAAAAGTAGGAGTAGTACCTATTGATAAAGATGAATTACTGTCGGAAGCCATAAAGATTTTTTAAATACTAAAAATTTGAGTAAAATAACACCATACAACTCTACCGATTCCAAAAAGAAACAAGTTGGAAAAATGTTTGACAACATTGCTGCTAATTATGATTTCCTCAACCACTCATTGTCTTTTGGAATGGACTATTATTGGAGAAGAAAATCTATAAAACAACTAACAAATAATCCTAAAAAAATATTAGATGTAGCTACAGGAACTGCAGATTTTGCTATTGCCGCTTGTAGAATGCAAGATGTAAAAATAACTGGAATTGATATTTCGGAAGGAATGATAAATGTTGGAAAAGAAAAGATAAAAAAGAAGGAACTTGAAAATAGAATCAATTTACAAATCGCTGACTCTGAGAATCTTCCTTTTTTAGATAATAGTTTTGATGCTATTACTGCAGGGTTTGGAATAAGAAATTTCGAAAACTTAGAAAAAGGACTTTCTGAGATGTATAGGGTGTTAAGTCCTAATGGTATGGTTGTTATCTTAGAACCATCAACACCAAAATCATTTCCGTTAAAACAGATTTATAATATTTATTTTCACAAAGTTTTACCCTTTATAGGGAAGTTAATTTCAAAAGATAATAGTGCTTATACCTATTTACCGAATTCGGTAGAAGCGTTTCCTAATCAAGATAAATTGATACCGCAGTTAAAGAGTATAGGATTTAATAATTGTAAACATATTCCTCTAACATTTGGTATAGTCGATTTGTATGTCGCAATAAAAAAATAAAAGAATCGTTTTTGGTTCTGTAATGAAAAGGTACTTAGTACATATAATAATTAGTATTTTATTTGCCAATATGGCAAATGCTCAATTACGTCAAACTCCAAAAAATTTACCAAGATATGATTTCAAGAAAATGCATTTTGGCTTTACACTTGGAATTAATTCCTTAGATTTCAGAATAAAACACAATCCGGAGGTAATGTACCAAGATAGTTTGTATGTATTACATTCTAATAATCAGAAAGGATTTAATTTAGGAATTGTATCTAACTTCAGATTAGGCAGATATACCGATTTCAGATTTATACCTGCATTAGTTTTTGGAGAAAGACACTTGATATATTCATTTGCAGACAGCTTAAACACTATTCAAACTGAAAAAAAGAAGGTAGAGTCTACTCTATTAGATTTTCCTATGTATATTAAATACAAATCTGAAAGATACAATAATTTCAGAAGCTATGTACTTATTGGTATAAAATACAGTATTGATATCGCCTCTCAAAAAAATATAGTGGAAGAAGATGAGGTAATTATAAAACTGAATCCTAACGATTTAATGGGGGAAATAGGTTTTGGAATGGATTTCTATCTAGAGTTTTTTAAGTTCTCTCCTCAAATAAAAATCTCTGCTGGGGTACTTAATTTATTAAATAAAGATAATACCGTTTACACAAATTCTATTAAAAATCTATACACTAATGGATGGATATTGTCTTTTACTTTTGAGTAAAAAACTGTAAAAAAATGTAAAAAAGTGTAAAAAAGTGTAAAAAAGTGTAAAAAAGTGTTTCCTGATTGATTAATTTTTTTAAGTTTGTATTTGAGAAATTAATTTTAAAGAAAACAAACATGTAAAATGGATCAATTTTTGTACATTTCACTAGGGATTATTGTTTATGTTTTAGTTCTTATTGTCTTAAGAAAATTAAATTACTTGAGAAAAGAAAGGTATAATACTTGTAATAATTGTTGCCCTTGTGAACTTAAAAAACCTTTAGAAAGAATAAGAAGAAACAAATTAGACTACTTTATTAACTACATTACATTTCAAATTTATGATTTTAAACGATACAAATGTACTGATTGTTCAATGGAATGTAGAAGATGGGACAAACCGTTTGGCGGAAAATTCTAAACACAGAATTTATTTAAAATTATTGCAGATGAAACTGCTACATTTAAAGATTCAGCTTCTCCAATTTTTTGGATTGTAATCTTTTCTTTAATTAAAGAAAGTATCTCTTGTGAAATTCCGTGAGATTCATTTCCAAAAACAATTAAGGAATTTTCAGCAACCTTTATATTATTTACATCCACCCCATCCATTACTGCAGCGTATATTTTTACCTCATTACTTGAATTTCTAATCAAATCTACAATATCCGTATATACAACCTCTACTCTAGATATTGAACCCATTGTAGACTGAATCACCTTAGGATTGTAAACATCTACAGATTGATTAGAACAATAAATATTTTTCACACCAAACCAATCACAAACTCTGATAATTGTCCCTAAATTTCCAGGGTCTTTTATATCATCTAAAACAATATTTACATCTTTCAAGTCAATATTATTTTGCTCTATAGGGATTTTTACAACAGCTAGAACTTCTGACGCAGATTTTAAAGAACTAATTCTCTGTATTTCTTTCTCGCTCACTACATTTAGTGTACATTCGTACTTTATATTATAAACACTCAACCAATGTTCAGTAGCATAAAGATGTAATAATTCATAATCAGATTGTAGTATTTCCAATACATTTTTAGTAGATTCCACTACAAAACATTGATGAATGTCTCTTTGTTTCTTCTGTTGTAATGATTTTACAAATTTTATCTGATTTTTACTTATCATTTAAGTTATTTTTATTGCTTTTGAAATTTATTCAAATTTATTGCTAAAATACTAACAATGTTTCTAATTTTGTTGTTCTAAAATAAATTTAAAAATAAAATGTCAAAATTCAATTTAGGAGTTATTTCAGGCAAAGAATTAGGATTAGTTTTTTCGGATGCCAAAAAAAATAATTACGCATTACCAGCTGTAAATGTAAGTAATACATCAACTATAAATGCCGTTTTAGAAACTGCAGCAAAAGTAAATTCACCAGTTATTATTCAATTCTCAAATGGAGGATGTCAATTTTTTTCTGGGAAAGGCCTTTCTAATGAAGGTCATCAATCATCAATTGCTGGAGGAATATCAGGAGCAATACACGTACACACAATGGCAGAACTTTATGGAGTTACAGTTATTTTACATACTGATCATTGTGCAAAAAAACTATTACCTTGGATAGATGGATTATTAGAAGCAGGAGAGGAGTTCTATGAGATTCATGGAAAACCTCTATACAGCTCCCATATGATTGATCTTTCTGAAGAACCAATTGAGGATAATATTACGATTTGTAAAGAATATTTAAAAAGAATGAGTAAAATAGGTATGACTCTGGAGATTGAATTAGGAATTACTGGAGGAGAAGAAGATGGAGTAGATAATACAGGTGTAGATAGTAGTAAATTATATACTCAACCAGAAGAAGTTGCATATGCTTATGAAGAATTAATGAAAATTTCTGATCAGTTTACTATTGCGGCAGCATTCGGAAATGTACATGGAGTATACAAACCTGGGAATGTTCAATTAACTCCTATAATTCTTAAAAATTCTCAAGAGTATATAGAGGAAAAATACAATACAGAAACACAACCGATTAATTTTGTATTCCATGGAGGTTCTGGTTCTGCCGCAGAAGAAATAAAAGAAGCTATAGGATACGGTGTGATAAAAATGAATATTGATACAGATCTTCAGTGGGGATTCACAACAGGGACTAGAGATTATTTTGCAAAATATAACGACTACGTGCAGTCTCAAATAGGAAATCCAGAAGGAGATGATATTCCTAACAAAAAATATTACGATCCTAGAAAATGGATTAGAGATGGAGAATTAACTTTTATTGAAAGGTTAGAAAGATCATTTAAAGATTTAAATAACATAAACAGAAACAGTTAAATATGGGTTGGTTTAAAAGAATAAAAAAGGGAGTTACTACTTCAACAAATCAAAAAAAGGAAATTCCTGAAGGTTTATGGTATAAATGCCCAAAATGTAAAACTATTATCACTTCTGAACAGCATCATTTACAATACTACGTATGTAACAATTGTAACCATCATCACAGGATAAATGCAAAAGAGTATTTTGAGATTTTATTTGATAAAAATAAATTCACAGAACTTGATGAAAATATGAGTTCAAAAGATCCTCTGGAATTTGAAGACAGAAAAACATATACCGATAGATTAAAATCTATGCAGACGAAAACAGGGTTAAAAGATGCAGTAACTACTGCTTATGGTCAAATAGATAAAAAAGATGTAGTAATTGCGTGTTTTAACTTTAATTTCATTGGAGGATCTATGGGGTCAGTTGTTGGAGAAAAAATTGCTAGAGCAATTGATTATGCCAGAGAAACTAAAACACCTATTATAATTATATCTAAATCTGGGGGAGCCAGAATGATGGAAGCTTCCTTTTCTTTAATGCAACTTGCAAAGACATCTGCAAAATTAGCTCAACTTGGAGAAGAAGGAGTTCCTTACTTTTCAATATTAACCGATCCAACAACAGGAGGAATCACCGCATCCTTTGCCATGTTAGGAGATTTAAACATTGGAGAGCCTAATGCTTTAATTGGTTTTGCAGGACCTAGAGTTGTCAAGGAAACTATTGGTAAGGATTTACCAAAAGGATTCCAAACAGCTGAATTTGTTCAGGAACATGGTTTTTTAGACATGATTGTAGATCGTAAAAATATGAAAGAAAAACTATCTCAACTAATCAGAATTTACGATTCATAATATTATTAAAATAATTTGCGGTTATTTAAAAACAATTATTAAATTTGCAAACCGAAAATTAAAGGAAAAACAAAATGAGTTTAGATACACAAAAAAAAGAAAAGTTATTCGCTAAATATGGTTCTGGAAAAGAAGATTCTGGGTCTGTTTACAGTCAAGTAGCTTTATTTACTGAAAGAATTAAACACTTAACTGACCACCTAAAAAATAACAGAAAAGACTTTGGAACACAAAGGTCATTACAGTTAATGGTGGGTAAAAGAAGGAAATTACTAGATTACTTAAAAAGAAAGGATGTATTATCATACAGAAAACTAGTAAAAGACTTAAAATTAAGAAGATAATTGATATACATAAATGACATTATAAAAAGGCAATTTTGGTAATTGCCTTTTTTATTTTATAAACATGAGGAAAAAAGAAAACAATAAAAAATGATTAAAGAAATTACAAAAAAAATCACCTTAAATGATGGTAGAGAAATTACTGTTACTACAGGTAAATTAGCTAAACAAGCACATGGTTCGGTAGAAATAAGAATGGGAAAAACCCATATGTTAGCAACTGTTGTATCTAGCAAAGAAGCTAGAGATGGAGTTGATTTTTTACCACTAACCGTAGATTACAGAGAAAAATTTGCTGCAGACGGAAGATTCCCAGGAGGATTCTTAAAAAGAGAAGCAAGACCAACAGATCAAGAAATATTGGTAATGAGATTAGTAGACAGAATTTTAAGACCAATGTTCCCTGGAGATTACCATGCAGAAGTACAAATAATGATATCCTTAAATTCTCACGACCCTGAAGTTTGTCCTGATAGTTTAGCTGCACTTGCAGCTTCAACGGCTATTGCAATTTCAAACATTCCGTTTAACGGACCTATATCTGAAGTTAGAGTTATCAGATTAAATGGAGAGTTTATCGTAAACCCTTCTCCAGAACAAATGGAAGAAGCTGATATAGATTTAATGGTTGGAGCATCTGCCGATAGTGTTGCAATGGTAGAAGGAGAAATGAATGAGGTTTCGGAAGCGGAAATGATTGAAGCTATAAAAGTAGCACACGAAGCTATTAAAATTCAGTGTGCAATGCAAGTTGAATTAGCATCAGAAATTTCTTCTTCAACTCCTAAAAGAGAATATTGTCATGAAACACATGACGAAGAATTAAAAGAGAGAATTAAAAAAGAAACTTACAACAAGGTATATGCTGTTGCAGCAGAAGGAAATGTCAAAGACGAAAGGTCAACTAAGTTTAAAGCCGTAAAAGAAGAATGGATTAACTCTCTAACAGAAGAGGAAATAGAACATTATGATTCAAATCTAATTGAGGTATATTATCATGATGTAGAAAAAGAAGCGGTAAGAAACTTAGTATTAAATGAAGGGAAAAGATTAGATGGAAGAAAAACTACTGAAATCAGGCCAATTTGGTGTGAAGTAGATTACTTATCATCTCCTCACGGATCAGCTGTATTTACTAGGGGGGAAACACAATCTTTAACTACCGCTACTTTAGGTACATTACAAGATGTAAACAGATTAGACGGTGTTACATTCCAAGGACATGAAAAATTCTATTTACATTATAACTTCCCCCCTTTTTCAACTGGAGAAGCTCGTATGTTAAGAGGTACTTCAAGAAGAGAAATTGGACATGGTAATTTAGCTCAAAGAGCTTTAAAGAAAATGATTCCATCAGACAATCCTTACACAGTAAGAATTGTATCTGACATTTTAGAATCAAATGGTTCTTCATCAATGGCAACAGTTTGCGCGGGAACACTAGCGCTTATGGATGCTGGTGTAAAAATAGACAAACCAGTTTCTGGTATTGCAATGGGATTAATTTCTGACGAAAAAGACCCAAATAATTATGCTGTATTATCTGATATTTTAGGAGATGAAGATCATTTAGGAGATATGGACTTTAAAGTTACAGGTACTTCAGACGGAATTACTGCCTGTCAGATGGATATTAAAGTTCAAGGACTTTCTTACGATATATTAGAACAAGCTCTTAATCAAGCAAGAGATGGTAGATTACACATCTTAAAAAAGATTACAGATGTAATGGATTCTCCTAGAACTGAATTAAAACCTCAAACTCCAAAAATTATCATCTTGGAAGTACCAAAATCTACTATTGGTGGAATTATTGGCCCTGGTGGGAAAGTCATACAAGAATTACAAGCAAAAACAGAAACTACTATTTCTATTGAGGAAATTGATGAAAAAGGTAGGGTAGAAATTTTAGGAACAAATCAAGAAGGTATTGACGCTGCTGTTTCTAAGATTAAATCTATTGCATTTGTACCTGAGGAAGGAAAAACCTATAAAGGAAAAGTAAAATCAATAATGCCATATGGAGCGTTTGTTGGTATTGCTCCAAATGCAGATGGATTACTTCATGTTTCTGAAATTTCTTGGGAAAGAGTAGAAAACGTGGAAGATGTTTTAAAAGAGGGACAAGAAATTGAGGTAAAATTAATATCAATTGACCCTAAGTCCGGAAAGTTAAAACTATCTAGAAAAATACTTCTACCAAAACCAGAAAAAAAATAAATTAAAATTAATTTTGATTTGTTGTAACCTTTCCATTATATGTATCGTATAAGTCGGAGGTCAAACGAATAAATATAAATTAGATGAGACAACTAAAAATTACAAAACAAGTTACAAATAGGGAAACTCCTTCATTAGACAAATACCTACAAGAAATTGCTAAAGTCGATTTAATTACTCCTGAAGAGGAAGTAGAATTAGCACAAAGAATTAAAACTGGAGATAAAGTAGCGTTAGAAAAACTTACTCAAGCTAACTTGCGTTTTGTTGTTTCTGTTTCAAAACAATACCAAAATCAAGGATTATCATTACCTGATTTAATTAATGAAGGAAACTTAGGACTTATTAAAGCAGCACAAAGATTTGATGAAACAAGAGGGTTTAAATTCATTTCTTATGCGGTATGGTGGATTCGTCAGTCTATTTTACAAGCATTAGCAGAACAATCTAGAATTGTAAGATTACCTTTAAATAAAATTGGATCTATCAATAAGATTAATAAGGCATACGCTAAATTAGAACAGGAGTTTGAAAGACCTCCAACTGCAGAAGAAATTTCAGAATTAACAGAACTTTCTCTGACTGAAGTACAAGAATCTCTTAAAAATACTGGAAGACACGTATCTATGGACAATCCTTTAGTTGAAGGAGAAGACAGTACAATGTATGATGTATTAAAATCTGACGAGAGCCCTAGTCCTGACCAGGAGTTAATGTTAGAATCTTTAAGAAAAGAGATCAGAAGAGCATTGGACACACTTACACCAAGAGAAGCGGATGTACTTTCTTCTTATTTCGGATTGAGTGGAGGACACGCAATGACTTTAGAAGAAATTGGTGAGAAATTTGACCTTACAAGAGAAAGAGTCAGACAAATAAAGGAGAAAGCTGTTAGAAGATTAAAACATACTTCTAGAAGTAAAATACTAAAAACTTATTTAGGATAAAATTTAAAAGAGGAGTATCACTCCTCTTTTTTTTATTCTTAAATTTGCTGAAAATTATTTTAAATGAGTGTAATTATTGCCCCTTCAATACTAGCAGCTGATTTCGGAAATCTACAAAGAGATTGCAAATTAGTAAACAACAGTAAAGCAGACTGGTTTCATTTGGATATCATGGATGGAGTTTTTGTTCCTAATATTTCTTATGGAATTCCAGTAATAAGTGCTATAAAGAAAACAGCAACTAAAACCCTAGATGTTCATTTAATGATTGTAGATCCAGATAGATATATTGAAACATTTAAAAATGTAGGAGCAGATATTCTTACTGTACATTATGAAGCTTGCACACATTTACATAGAACAATTCAAAGTATTAAAGCAAATGGAATGAAAGCAGGTGTCGCTTTAAACCCTCATACTTCTGTTAGCTTACTATCAGATTTACTACTAGATTTAGATTTGGTACTTATAATGTCGGTAAACCCAGGATTTGGAGGACAATCTTTTATAGAAAATACCTATCAAAAAATAAAAGATCTAAAAAAAATGAGAGAAGAAAGTGGAGCAGATTTTATTATTGAAATAGATGGAGGTGTGAACAGTACCAATGCACCTAAACTTATAGAATCTGGAGCTGATGCTTTAGTAGCGGGAAGTTTTGTATTTAAATCAGAAAATCCTACAAAAACGATAGAAGATTTAAAAAATTGTTAGTTTCCATTTAAATAATCTCTTAGATATTCAAAATTCGAAGTTAGATTACCTTCCTCACAAATTGTAGCTCTCTTTAATACATGATCCTTGTCCTCTCCTATCAGATTTAGTAATATCTTATCAATAAACTCATATCCAAAGTCTTCAGATGCATCTTTTGGTAATTCGCATGGTAAATTATCTATAGCCATTACTGCAATTACTCCATCTTTTCTAAAATCATCTTCTTTTTCAATTTCCGGATTATATCCATAGATAGGGTCTGAAATAGTAGAAGATCGAATAGTTGAAGCAACAGGACCATCAATATCGCATGAAATATCAGCAATAACTTTTATTTTAAAATTATCTGATTTTGCATCTTCTCTTGTAAACAAATATGGAGAGTCTAATCCATAAAAATGACCTGCTATAAATATATCAGTACAACTAGCATATTTCATAAATGATGATTTGTATTTTTCAGGATGTGTATAAAAATCAAATTTTTCAGACTTTGAACCATCAATTCTTTCAATATAATCTAAAGTCTCTAATCTACAAAAAACTGCTTCATTAAAAGAATTCGAAAGATATTCTGCCTTTGAAACTTCTTTAATTTCGGCAGATTTTAAAATCTCTAAAGATCCATCTGCAACTCTTCCTTTTCCAGTAAGTAAAATCTTTTCTTTATCTAGTTTTATTTTTTGTAACTCAGATTCAACCTCTTTCCTTCCATCACATTTATGAGCCGCTTTTATTTTATATTTATCAGATTTTAATCCATAGGTTAATAAAGCATTGTATGAGCCTACAATCCCTGCATACCTTCCAAAACCTAATAATCTTTTGTTATTTCTATCTTTTAATACTTCATAATCAATCATCCTTATGTTTTTTTCAATCATTTTTTGTAAAAGTGACCTATTATATGATTGCTGTTTTATGGTATGAGAAAAATAAAAATATGTTTTATCCTGTATGAAAGAGGATTTTGAAACTTCCTTTATTCCAATTAACACATCACAATCAGACAGATTTTCTACTACTTTAATTCCTTTTTCCATATATTCCTTATCAGAGAAACAACGGACATTACTAGTTTGAACTACTAAATCAAGAGAAGTGTTGTTCAAAATCCACTTACACTGCGTTGGAGTAAGAGCCACTCTTTTATCTGGCGGATTTTTTTCTTCTCTAAGTATCCCTATTTTCATCTATTTATAAATTTTTACAAAAATAATTAATAGAATGAAACAGACTAAATTATTTCGTAATTTTGCCAAATAGATCTTTTACATATTGGGACTGACTGGATTTGACTGCAAGATGCGTTGAATGGTAAGCATGTCGAGCATTGTTTTTTGGCTCGTAAAAATCAAGATTCAAATTTTTAATTGGCGAGTCTAACTACGCTTTAGCTGCTTAATTTAATAATTAAGCTGGCTTTTGTCTCTTTTAAAGGACCTCCTGATTCCTTTAATATTGAGGCATTATTAACTTCAGGATAGCTGATTTATGTCTTCTTTAATGATGCGAAATTTTATGAAGATAAGGATTGGGTTTGGTTGCTTTTTTCCTACCTTTTCTCGAAAATAAAATAAGATAAACATGTAGAAATCTTTTTAATTCCTTGTTAGGACGTGGGTTCGAAACCCACCAGTTCCACTATAAAAAACCCTTGTAATCTAGTGATTGCAGGGGTTTCTTTTTTTGTAGGCCAGTATGTAGGCCACTTTCTACTCTATTTCTTGTCTGTTAATGTTAATAAGTATCCTAATTGGATCTGTTTCTTGGACGTCTTTAATCGTCAATTCTTAATTATAGTGTAGGGAGTTTTGTTACTGCTTATTTTGTGTCTACAAAGTTAATATTGACACTGATTGGCTCAATCTCTTGGACGTCTTCAATCATTTTCTTCTTTCCTATAGCGTAAGGTAATAGCTTTGTTATTGCGTTGATATAATCAATAG
>NZWX01000005.1 GCA_002697625.1 Flavobacteriales bacterium | reverse complement strand
TCTCAATCAACTATAGTAACAACTGCATCTACACAAACATATCAAGTAGAAGCTACAGATGTAAATAATCCTGGCTGTATTGCTACCGGAACTGTACAAGTTTTTGGATCAGGTGGTAATTGGGATTTTTCTACTATTGCTCCAAATCCTGCTTGTGAAGGAGATTGTATTGATTTAAACTTTACATCTACAGTTGGATCAGGAAATTTTAATATTACTATAGAGATGATAGACGCAAATGGTTCTTCTTCTGCAATGTTTACAATTGATAATAATGGAAATAATATAGCTACCGGTACTCCAATAAATCTTTGTCCTACTATTACTGCTGCAGTACCTTCTGTCACCTTTAACATTACTTCATTAGTAGATGCTGCAGACCCTAATAATTGTGAGATTCCAATTACAAATGCGAGTCAGAATGTAACATTTACAACCCAACCAAATGCAGGAACAGCGCCTCTCAATCCTGTTACTTTTTGTACTGTAGATCCTATTACAGATATATCGACATTTTTATCTAATAATCCAGAAGCAGGTGGTACTTGGACCTATAACGGTACAGGTCCAGCACCAGTCAACATGCCTTTTGTAGGTCTCAACTACATGTTTGACCCTTCAACATATCCTGCGGGAGATTACATATACACATCTAGTAACCCTCCTTGTTTAGATGATAATGCTACTATTACTATAAATCTTGAAACTGCTCCAAATGCAGGTCAGTTACCTCCATTTAATATCAATATGTGTTTAGGACAAAATCTAGATTTAAATACTCAATTTATTATAAATCCAACACCCAACACACCTGTTTGGACAGACATTACCTCTGGAATTCCAGGTATAAGTATTTCTAATAATTTCAATCCTATTTCAGCAGGAACTTATACATTAAGAAGCACAATAGTCTCAACTGCAAACTGCCCTTCTGATGAGGAAGACTTAACTATAGTAGTAAATGAGATACCAACAGTTCTATTTAGTACTATTAATCAGATTTGTTTAGGAGAAAGTGTTGATTTAGGATTCACCTTAACCGGAAGCGCTCCATTTACTATTACACTTACTGATAATATAAATCCTGCTTTTAATGTTGTTGTAGATGCAAATGGAAATGATATCGCTTCAGGAAATCCTGTTACTGTAACACCCCTAACTACCGGAATTTTCACATACACTATAACTAATATTTCAGATAATTTCTGCTCGTCAACAGTAGCAGGTCAAAACTCTGTAATTAATGTACTAACTCCACCAAATGCTGGGGTACTACTTTCTCCTCTATCTGTTTGTTCTGATGATTTAACAATCTACGACTTATCAGCACAAATAGGAGGGCAAGATTTAACTGGTTACTGGTTAGATGACGGAGGATTTCAACAACCTCCAGGATCATCATTTAACTACAACACATCGATGGCAGGAGGAAATTATACTTATGTAGTTGCTTCTGCTGCTTGTCCAGATGCACAAACTATTGTTCCTGTTAGCGTAATAACAGTGCCTTATGTTGGTATTGCAAATCCTGAAGATATTTGCATAAATAATTACGGACCTGGTAATTTATACAACTTAAATAATCTCTTAACCGGATCTCCTGATCCAGGAACCTGGTACGAAAGTGGAATTCCTGTACCAACAAATATTAATCCAAATACTTATGGAATAGGGACAACAACCTTCACCTATCAAGTAAATGGAATACCTCCTTGTATTAATCAGACAATAGATGTTGATTTAAATATAAATCCGGAACCAGTTGTCTCAAGTTTTACATCTTCTGCTCCATCTACAACACAGGGGTATAATATTGGAATTGATGTGACAATGGCAGTAGGAACATCACCTTTTACTATTGATATTTTGGATGATGATATTCCTTCTAACACAGGTAGTATATTTATAGCAGCTGGTATGTCAGGTTCTACAAATATGATGCCAAATGTAATTCCTACTACTACATACTCTATCAGTTTGATAACAGATGGAAATGGATGTACTACTAATTATGTAGCAACTGTTCCTGTAGACGTTATTCCCTATCCAATTATTGATATATTTTCAACTCTAACTCCTGAAATTTGTGAAGGAGATATTGCTACAATTGAATTTGATATGACTCAAGGAGTTGTACCAGTTACTGTAGATTATACTATAAATGGAACACCATACACTGAAGTTTTAAACTCTACTGGTATTACTTCAGTCGTAATATCAAATGCTAATTTAAGTTTTGGCATAAACACATTTAGTATTGTAAGTATTATTGATGTAAATAATGAAGCGGCACCAAATACTCCTAATGATATTCAGATTGTTTATAATCCAAATCCATCTGCTACATTCACTACAACTACTCCAATAATTTGTTATAAAGATGCAGCAATTCTAGAATTTGATTTCTTAGCTGGTACTGCACCATTTACAGTAAATTATACTCAGAACGGAGCGATACAAATTCCTTCACTAAGTTTTAGTTCTTTAGGAACTCAAACTCAAATTTTATCTCCAGACCCTTCAGCTGGAAATAATACTTATGCAATCATAAATATTGTAGATATTGAAGGTTGTATTGGAAATATTATTACTACTGAAGATATTTTAGTAAGGGATCTCCCTGATTTAGATTTGACAATTAGTGGAATAAATCCTATTTGTTTTGGAGATAACTCAGAATTATCTTTCCCTGTATTATCTGGATTAGCTCCTTTTAACTTAGGTATTTTAGAAGGAAGTATAAATAATACTCTTAATGTAGACGCTACTGGATTAATTGGAGGAAGTCCATATCCTGTTTCTCCACCAAATACAACTACATACACTCTTACTTCTGTAACTGATGCAAATGGATGTATGCAAGTATTAAATGACAGTAAAACTTTAATTGTAAATGAGCTTCCTATTGTAGATGTAACAGGAACAACTGAAATTTGTAATGAAGACATCACTCAAATTTATTTTGATTTTACCGCAGGTTTATCTCCATGGACATTGTCTTACGATATTAATGGAACTATTGCAACTCCTTTTACATTAAGTAACTCAACGGATTCTATTTCTATTAGCCCTTCTGTTACTTCTGTATATAATTTTACAAATATTACAGACGCAAATAATTGTTCTAACTCGGTAACAGATGCCGCTACAATTACAGTAAATCAATTGCCTGAAGTTACTGTATCTGGTGGAGGTGAAATCTGTGATGATGGTTCTACGGTAGAAGTTATTTTTAACACTTCTAACGGAACACCTACATTCAATTTTGAATACTCTGTTGGTATCTCGGATAAAATTGTATCGAATGTAGGATACCAACATGTTATTGCAACCAATGAAGTCGGAACCTATACTGTAACAAATGTTGTAGATAGTAAAGGATGTATTGGCAAAAACATAAATGGAACAGCTGATGTAATTGTAAATCCAGTTCCGTTTGCTAGCTTTACAGCATATCCTCAACCAGCAGATGTTACTAATCCTGTAATTCATTTTATTGACAACTCTAGAGACCATACAATTGGAATATGGGATTTTGATGACAACTCCACAGCTCCTACAAACTTTGGGGAAATAACACACAGATATTCAGACTTAGATAGTGGAACTTATTTTGTAGAATTATATGTGGAATCTAACAAAGGTTGTTTTAGTACAGAAGTACAGAAAATTGTAATTGACAAAGCTTTTATATTCTATATTCCAAACGCATTTACTCCTAATAAAGACCAGATTAATGATATATTCATGCCTTATGTAGATGGAGTGTCAGAATATGATTTTTCTATTTATAGTAGACAAGGACAAGAAATATACCATACGCAAAACACTAATGAAGGGTGGGATGGATATGTTGCAGACAGTGAAGAATATGCTATTTCCGGAAAATATGCGTATTCTATATATATTGTTGACTTACATGGTAAAGAAAGAAAATATCAAGGACACTTCCTTCTAATCAGATAGAATGAAAAAAAATATTGTAATATTACTTTTGTTTTTTTGTTCAAATCTTTCTTTTGGTCAATCAGCTACTTGCAATAATGCCTTGCCATTTTGCACTGGAACCACGTATAGCTTTCCTGCTTCAACAAATGCATCTGCCCCAACAGGTGCGTATTTTGATTGTTTGCTGACACAACCAAATCCAGCATTCTATTATCTGGAAATCGATAATCCTGGGAATCTAACAATTAATATTCAGGGAATTAATGGGCCACCTGGAACACCTCCAATTCCAGGTTGGGGTGGAAATACAGAAGATATTGATTTTATTTGTTGGGGACCATTTACAAACCCTAATACTATGTGCAATCAATTAACAGCTGCTAATGTAGAAGATTGTAGTTATTCACCTACTTGGGATGAAGTTTGTCAAATTAATGGAGCTTCTACTGGAGATTATTATGTTCTTTTAATTACAAATTACTCTAATCAATCATGTAATATTAATTTTAATCAGACTGGAGGGAATGCAACAACAAACTGTTGTATATTGGGTGGAGACGCTGGAGATGACAATACAATTAGTGTTTGTGATTCAGACGCTTCTTTCAACATGCAAAGTCAATTACTAGGTAATCCTGATAATGGAGGAACTTGGTTTGATGCAAGTTGGACAAATGTTGGTAATAACTTTAATCCTTCAATAAGTCCTTCAGGGACTTATGCATATATTGTAACTGGTACTTCAACTGCATGTCCGGATGATACTTCTTATCTTTCAATAAATGTAAATCCAAGTCCTATAGTTAATCTTCCTCCATTTTCTAATCTATGTGACAATGATTTAACGATTACACTAAATACCGCAACACCTAATGGAGGGAGTTATCAAGTTAACGGAAGTAATAGTTCTACATTTACTCCTTCAGTTCTAAATATTGGTAGTAACACGATATCTTACAACTACACTGATTTAAATGGATGCTCTAATTCTTCAATACAAAATATTATTGTGAACCCCTCTCCTTTTGCAACAGCAACTACCACAAATGCTACTTGTAACGGATTTACAGATGGAACAGCAATACTTAACATAATTTCAGGTACAACTCCATATACAGAAGATTGGGGAAGTAATAACCCCAATGCAATTGGAGCTGGAAGTTATACCTATACTATTACAGATGTTAATGGATGTTCCTTTACAGATAGTGTTATAATCTATGAACCAAATACATTTACAATAAATGTAATGACAACAGACGCAAGTTGTAACGGAGTAAATGATGGAACTGCTGTAGTAAAAATACAAGGAAGTTCTACTCCATCTGGTACGATTTCTAATTTAACTTATTGTAATTCTGAGCCAGGATCTTCATCTTATTCAAATATAGATGAAGTGCAACTTCTTGGAGATAATTATAATATTAACAATAATACTTCTGGTATATGCGATCAATATGAAGATTATACTTCAACAATGTATGCTGATATAACAGAAGGACAATCTTACACAATTAACGTTACTCTTGGAGATTGTAGCAATATGAACTATTCTTCAGGCGGAAAAGTATTTATTGATTGGAATATAGATGGAGATTTCAGTGACCCTGGTGAAGAAGTAGGAAGTATACCATATGGAGTGAATTCTAATGCATCTATTCCTATAACAGTTCCATATTCTGGAATATCAGGAGCTACCCGAATGAGAGTAGTTTCTCAATATATTAGCACACAAGACATATCTTTAGTAGGTCCTTGTGATGTTGGGGTTTGGACTCCATTATGGACAGAACCTTGGTTTGGAGCTACTGAAGATTATTCTATAGTTGTAACAGCAGCTTCTGTAAATGCGACTTATTTATGGTCTAACGGACTTACTACAGACAGTATTTTCGGATTATCATCTGGAATGTATTCGGTAGATGTTTTTGATAATAATGGATGTGTTAATTCAGGATTCTTCTCTATAACCGAGCCAACTGCTATTAATGTAGTTTCTAACCAAACTAATGTAAGTTGTAATGGATTGTCGGATGGAAATATTAGTTTAAATATTTCAGGAGGAATTACAGATTACACAATAAGCACTGCAGGAATTTCACAGACTCTTACAGGAGGAGTTAGTATCTTTACAACACCGAATATACTATCTGCGGGAACGTATAATTATACCATTACAGACTCTAATAATTGTACGT
Organism: Flavobacteriales bacterium; assembly: GCA_002697625.1. GTDB lineage: Bacteria > Bacteroidota > Bacteroidia > Flavobacteriales > BACL11. The sequence continues at coordinate 16,266 of NZWX01000005.1, read as the reverse complement.
ATAATAATACAGTTTCAATTACAGAACCCTCTCCTATTTCTGTAATTGAGATAATTAATAATGTGAGTTGTAATGGAGGAAATGATGGAAGTGTAAATCTTTCTATTTCTGGAGGAATACCAGCATATACAGAAGATTGGGGATCTAATAACTCATCTTCTCTTTCTGTGGGCACCTATAGTTATATGGTAACAGATAATAATGGTTGTATTTATACAAATACTGTTGGAGTTACTGAACCATCTGACATTCAGATTTCTTCCACACAAAATAATATATCTACATGTGGAGCTACAGATGGAAGTGTTGATATTACAACTATTGGAGGAACTCCTCCTTATACGTTTAGTTGGAATTCAGGTCAAAACACTGAAGATATAAATAGTCTTTCTGCAGGAACATTTATCCTAACAGTGACAGATGCAAATTTATGTACAAGTACACATACAGTTACTTTAACAGAACCATCAGCACCTATAGTTTCATATACACAAACAAATACAACATGTAATTTAGGTACGAACGGAAGTATTGATGTTTCTGTTTCTGGAGGACTAAATCCGTATCAATATTCTTGGAGTAATTCAGCGACATCTCAAGATCTCTCTAATCTTGCTGCGGGTATATACACATTAAATGTTATAGATGCAAACAATTGTATTATAGTAGAAAATATTACTATTACTCAACCAACTGCTGTTAATGTTATTTCTACTCAAACTAATGTTACAAATTGTAATGGTAATGATGGTAGTATTAATATCTCTGCTAGTGGAGGTACAGGAAATTATACTTATTTATGGTCTAATGGAAGTACAACAGAAGATGTAATTAATCTAGTATCAGGTGTATATACGTTAGATATAATTGACGCAAATAATTGTATAAGCACTTTCAGTTTCACAATTAATGAACCAAGTGGAATTAGTTCTATAGAAAACATAACACATGTAAATTGCTATGGAGAAAATAATGGTTCTGTTATTTTAAATATTCTGGGAGGACAATCTCCTTATTCTGAAAATTGGAATGGGTATAATTCATCAGCTTTAACAGCAGGAACTTATACTTATACAGTTACAGATAATCAAAATTGTAGCTTTACAAACACTATTACAGTCACAGAACCTCAAGAACTTCTTACTTCTGAAAGTATTACAAATGTATTATGTAAAGATGAAAATTCAGGAACTGTAATTCTTATTATTTCTGGTGGAACAACACCTTACAATGAAAACTGGGGAGGCTTTAATCCAAATACATTAGTAGATGGGACCTATAATTATGTTGTTACAGATGCCAATGGATGTAGTGTTAGTAATCAAGTTCAGATAACGGAACCTGATTCTTTATTATCTACCATTTCCACTACAGATGCACTTTGTTTTAGTTACATGGATGGGACTGCAAATATTACAACAATTGGAGGTACTACCCCATATACTATAGATTGGTTCGGTCAAAACAATAATGCCTTAGTTGCTGGAACTTATAGTGCACTTGTCACAGACAATAATGGATGTACCAATACATTAAACTTTAACATTTCTGAACCTAGTCCAATTTCTATTGTAATTGATTCGTTCAAAACTTCTTGTCATGGTTATTCTGATGGTAGTGCAATACTAAATATATCAGGAGGATTCCCTCCATTTACAGAAAATTGGTTTGGACAGAATCCATTATCTCTAACTGCAGGAAATTATAATTTTGAAGTAACAGATTCGAATAATTGTATACAGCAAGGAGTCGCAACTATTTACGAGCCAAATGCAATTTCAACACAAGAAATAGTTTCGGATGTATTATGTTTTGGGGAAAATAATGGAACTGCATATCTTCAAATTTCTGGGGGAACAGCTCCTTATACAGAGAATTGGAATGGAACGAATATTACACAACTTACAATAGGTAATTACAACTACACGGTTACGGATGCAAATAATTGTACTTATAGTGATTATATTAGTATAAATCAGCCAAATGAAATTTCTGTAGAGGAACTTATAACAAATGCAAATTGTTTTAACAGTAATGATGGTCAAGCTATATTAAATATCTCTGGGGGAACAGCTCCTTTTACAGAAAATTGGGGAACAGAAAATCCATATGCACTTTCAGCTGGAATTTATAATTATACCATTTCAGACATAAATTCATGTTCTTATTCTGACAGTGTCTTAATCAATCAGTCAGATCAAGTATTTATGAATTTTAGTATAGAAAGCCCTATTTGTATTTACGATTCTTCTATAGTGTCTATAAATGTCATCAACCCTCTATCTGACAGATATACAATAGAAATTACAGATGGAATAAATACAAGTTATTTATTAGTAGATTCTTTAGGAAATGATTTTAATACCGGACTTTCAATTAAATTTTATCCAGACACCTCAACTTCCTATACTATTGAATCTATAACAGACGCAAATGGATGTAATAGTGCTGTAGACCAAACTGAGTCCTTAGTTGTTAATCCTTTACCAGTATTAACTCTTGATATTCCAAACTACTGTACTCAAGATTCTTCACGAATTCTAAATCACGCTATTCCGACTGGAGGAAATTACTTTATTGAAGGAGAGTCTACTAATTTCTTTGACATAGAGAATTTGGAAGTAGACACATATACAATCTTATACGAGTTTACAGACCCTATAAGTACTTGTTTTAATAGTATTTCTACTGAAATACAGATCAATTCAAGCCCATATGCAGAATTTAAATTTGGGCCTCAACCAGTAGATATTGACAATCCATCTGTAGAATTTAAGAATTTCTCTGATTTTTACAACTACTCCTATTGGGATTTGGGAGATGGAACTAGTATAGTAAATCAAGATGATTTTTCACATACTTTTTCAGATACTGGAAGTTTTACAACTAAATTATTTATTGAAAATGAATATGGATGTGTAGATTCTATTAGTTATAATGTAAATATTTATCCAGTATTCTCTTTATATATACCTAACGCATTTACACCAAATGAAGATGGAGATAATGATACTTTCGGTCCATATTTAAGAGATGGTGGATGTGATAGATTTATTTTGACAATTTTTGACCAATGGGGGGAGAAAATTTTTGAAGGAGAAGACGTAATGTGGAATGGAAAATTAAATGATGAATACTGTCCTAACGGAGCGTATACATACACTATAATTGCGTACGACTTTCTAAAAAAACCACATAGCAGAACCGGATCTTTCCTCCTTATAAGGTAAATGAAAAAAATCATATTACTTTCTGACTCTCATCATTCATTAGATGAAAGAATTTTCCCACATCTTGAAAATTGTGATGAAATTTGGCATGCTGGAGATATAGGTAAATTAGATGTTACAGATACCTTAAAAAAATATGCTCCACTACGAGCTGTTTGGGGGAATATAGATAACCATACTATCCGAAAAGAATTCCGAGAAAGTACTTATTTTAAATGTGAACAGATCAAAGTAATGATGACTCATATTGGAGGTTATCCTGGAAGATACGCACAAGGAATAGAAAAAGTTTTAGAAGATAAAAGGCCAGATTTATTTATCAGTGGTCATTCCCATATTCTAAAAATAATGCACGATAAAAAACTTAATCTTCTTCATATGAATCCAGGAGCAATAGGAAACTACGGATGGCATAAAGTCAAAACTATCTTATCCTTCAAGATAGAAGGAAGGGAAATCAAAGATTTGAAAGTTATTGAATTCTCTAGAAATAACAACTAACGAATCCTATCAGCAGACCTCACTAATTTATCATCCTTTTTTATAAAGTATGAAGAGATTAATAATATAATATATGGAAGAACTAATAAGAAACTTCCAAAATACAACTGATTCTCTTCTTTAAAAAGAATTAACAGAAAAAAAGAGATAGTAATTGATAATCTAGAAAGATTAACAATCATTAATTGTCTTAATCGATTTTTAAACCTAAAAATAGAGTATAAAGAAAGTAAAACAGAAATTAATAAAAATAACGCAGGATATCGAAAATTTCTTATTAAAATTGGTTCTCCTTCTGCTTGTATAAAAACAGGAGCGTAAAATAGAATAACCAAACTTATTACAGCTGCAAAAAATAAAAATAAGGATTGAACTCTTTGTATCATAATTTATAAATTTTAGCAAAGATAAATTTTTTCCTTAAAATGAGTGAATTCAAAAAATATTTGTATTATTGCATAGTATTTCAGTTAAGAAACTCAAAATCACACCACTTATTATCTTTACAATAATTGACAAACCGTCAAAAAAAATTACAAAAAATATAAAATATTAATATGTACAAATTAGACGATCTTCAGAAGAAGAAAGTTGCTAATTTAAAAGAAATTGCAACAAAATTAAATCTAAAAAAATTCGAAAAACTAAATAAAACAGATCTAATCTATAAAATATTAGATGAACAAGCTACCTTTGCTTCTAAAGAAAAAAAAACAAATCCTACTCAAAAAAAGAAAAGAGAAAGGTTGCAAAAACCGAATACAAAAACAGAGGAAAAAACTACGAGCAACGTAGAAAACAAGACTTCTGAGAAGAAGGTGGAACAGAAAAGAGTTGAAAAAAAAGAAACAGAACATAAAAAACCACAACTCAAACACAATTCTAATCAGAATAATAAATCAAACCAAAATAATCCTAACCAAAAGAAAAACAACCCAAATCAAGACCCTAATTTCAATCCACATGGGAAAAAAGGTTTAGATTATGATTACGACTTTAATGGAATCATTCCTATTGAAGGAGTAATTGAGATTCTTCCTGATGGATACGGTTTTATCCGTTCTTCTGATTATCATTATTTAACTTCTCCTGATGATATTTACGTTTCTCAATCTCAAATAAAATTATTAGGATTAAAAACAGGAGATACAGTAGAAGGAAATGTTCGTCCTCCAAAATCTGGAGAGAAATATTTCCCACTTATTAGAGTAGAAAAAATAAACGGAAGACACCCAAACATTGTTAGAGACAGAGTGCCTTTTGAGCATTTAACTCCTTTATTTCCGTACCAGAAATTTAATGTTTTAGGAAATAATCATAACAGAACTGCTACCAGAATGTTAGATTTATTCACACCGATTGGTAAAGGACAAAGAGGTCTCATTGTAGCTCAACCAAAGACAGGAAAAACGGTACTTCTTAAAAATATCGCTAACGCTATTGCAGACAATCACCCTGAAGTATATATGATTATCCTGCTAATTGATGAAAGACCAGAAGAGGTAACTGATATGGAACGTTCTGTAAATGCAGAAGTAATTGCTTCTACTTTTGATGAACCAGCATCTCGTCATGTAAAAGTTGCTGATTTGGTATTAGATAAAGCAAAAAGAATGGTAGAGTGCGGCCATGATGTTGTTATATTACTCGACTCTATTACTAGATTAGCTAGAGCATACAATACAGTACAACCAGCATCTGGAAAAGTACTTTCTGGAGGTGTAGATGCAAATGCACTACACAAACCAAAGAGATTCTTTGGCGCTGCTAGAAAGATTGAAGATGGAGGGTCATTAACTATCTTAGCAACTGCACTTACTGAAACTGGTAGTAAAATGGATGAAGTTATTTTTGAAGAATTCAAAGGAACTGGAAATATGGAACTGCAATTAGATAGAAGAATATCGAATAGAAGAATTTATCCTGCTATTGACCTTATCGCTTCTTCTACTAGAAGAGAGGACTTGCTTATTGCTGACGGAATGGAAGCTCGAGTTTGGGCTTTAAGAAACTACCTTGCAGATATGAATCCTGTTGAAGCAATGGAATTTATGAAAGATAGGATAAATAAGACAAAAGATAATGATGAATTCCTGATGACAATGAATGGATAGTTTAAATATTGTCATATAATTTATAAAAAAATCCCTGCTAAATCGGCGGGGTTTTTTATTTAAATATACCAAATAAAACACTCCCACTTCCACTCATAGATGAATAAATAGATCCTTGATGATAAAGCTCTTCCTTTATCTTTTCTAATTCAGAATGTTTTTCAAAAACAGAATCCTCAAAATCATTTCTAAGTTTTTCTTTCCACTCATTAACTGGTAATTGTATTATTTCTTCTACAGATAACTCAGGTTCATGTGGAGTGACTCCACTATAAGCTTCCTTAGTTGAAACATGTATTTCAGGATTAATTAATTTAATTTTAAATTCAGATAAGTCTAAATCAATATCTGTCATCTTCTCTCCTATACCCTCTACCAATTTTGGTCTATTATTAATAAAAAATGGACAGTCTGACCCTAAGAAAAGAGCATATTTCTCTAATTCCAGATTAGAAAGATTTAATTCAAAAAGTTTGTTTAATGCCTTTAAAGTAAAAGAAGCATCTGAAGAGCCGCCTCCTAAACCAGATCCAATCGGTATCTGCTTATGTAAATGAATTCTTACATTTCCAATCCCGTAATCTTCATGAAGTAATCTCCAAGCTTTTTCGCAAAGATTCTCCCCATCTGGGATTTTAATACCACTTTTTATAAATTTAAAGGTATCATATTTAGAAATCTCTAAAATATCTATACAATCCTTTACAGGATAAAAAACAGAAGAAATATCATGATAGCCATCTTTTCTTTTTCTAAGGATATTCAGTCCTAAATTTATTTTAGCGTTTGGATATACTATCATTCATCAATTAGTTTTCAACAACAAATATAAAGACATCCGTTTTTTTAGGCTTATAGATTTGATTTTATTTAACTTTGTTTTCCCAAATATTAAAAAAATTATGGAATATTTAGATTTTGAAAAACCAATAGAAGAATTAATTGAAAAGCTAAATCAAACTCTTCAACTAGGGAATGAAGGAAAGATAGATGTAAGTTCTACTGTAACAGATTTAGAGAAAAAAATTAAAAATACTAGGAAAGAAATTTATAAAAATCTAACTCCTTGGCAAAAAGTTCAGATGTCTCGTCATCCGCAACGACCATATACTCTTGACTATATTAACCAAATCACCAAAGGTGATTTTATCGAACTTCATGGTGATAGAGCAGTAAAAGATGATAAAGCTATGGTAGGTGGCTGGGGTACTATTGATGGAGAAACTGTGATGTTTATCGGACAACAAAAAGGAAGAAACACTAAAGATAGACAATACAGAAACTTTGGAATGTCAAATCCAGAAGGATATAGAAAAGCCTTAAGATTAATGAAAATGGCGGAAAAATTTGGGAAACCGGTTGTTACGTTAATTGACACTCCTGGTGCATTCCCAGGCTTAGAAGCAGAAGAAAGAGGACAAGGTGAGGCTATTGCACATAATCTTATTGCGATGAGTAAGCTAAAAGTTCCAATTATTTGTGTAATTATTGGAGAAGGAGCCTCTGGTGGTGCTTTAGGGATAGGAATTGGAGACAAGGTACTAATGATGGAAAATTCATGGTATTCTGTTATTTCTCCTGAAAATTGCTCTACGATTTTATGGAGGTCTTGGGAATTTAAAGAAAAAGCTGCTTCAGCTCTAAAACTTACTTCAGACGATATGATGAAGAATAAATTGATAGATGGAGTTATAAAAGAGCCTATCGGAGGCGCTCATACATTTCCAGAACAAGCATATAAAAATGTTAAACAATCAATAAAAGAAAGTATTAAAGAATGTAAATCTTTAAAAGTTACGAAATTAGTAAAAAATAGAATGGAAAAATTCTCTAATATGGGAATTTATAGTGAATAAAATATGGCAAAGAAGTTTCAAAATAGCAAGAAAACATCTACTCCTTCAGATATTGACGGAAAAATGCAACCTCAAGCAATTGATTTAGAAGTCTCTGTTTTAGGATCTGTTCTTATCGATAATGAGGCTCTCTCGGACAGTATTGATATTCTTAAAAAAGAATATTTCTACAAAACAGAACATCAATATATTTATGAATCTATTTCTAATTTATTTCAAGAATCTAATCCTATCGATATTCTTACTGTTACAGAAGAATTAAAAAGATTAGGAAATTTGAAACAGGCGGGTGGAGTCGCATATGTTTCTGGTCTTACTAGTAGAATTTCTTCTTCTGCAAACACAGAATACCATGCTCGTATTATTGCAGAGAAATTTATTCAAAGAAAATTAATAAATATATCAAGTGGTATTATTGAAGAAAGTTTAGACGATACTATTGATGTTTTCGAAACTCTAAACAAAGCGGAACAGGAATTATTTAATGTAACAGAAGGAACTCTTAGAAAGAGTTATGATTCTATGAGTGACCTAATTAAACTTTCCTTAAAAAATATTGAAGAACTAAAAAATAAAGAGGACGGGGTAAGTGGGGTTCCTTCTGGTTTTTCTAAATTAGATAAAATTACTTCTGGGTGGCAAAAATCAGATTTAATTATTTGTGCTGCTCGTCCTGGTATGGGTAAAACAGCCTTTGCACTCACCATGGCTAGGAATATTGCTGTTGAACATAATATTGGGGTTGCTGTCTTTTCTTTAGAGATGTCTTCTGAACAATTAGTTAATCGGTTAATTTCTTCTGAATCTGAAATTGAAGCTGGCAAACTAAGAAAAGGAGATCTAGCAGATCATGAATGGGTTCAACTACATTCAAAAATAAAAGGACTTTCAAAAGCTCCTATATATATAGATGACACACCTGCCATTTCAATTTTCGAATTAAGAGCAAAAGCTAGAAGGTTAGTCAAGAAACACAACATTAAGATGATAATTATTGATTATCTTCAATTAATGACTGCTGGAGGTAAAGGAGGGAATAGAGAACAAGAAATATCCACAATTTCAAGATCATTAAAAGGGATTGCAAAAGAATTAGGAATACCTGTAATGGCGCTTTCTCAGGTAAACAGAGCATTAGAACAGAGGTCAGGTGTTGGAAGTAAAAGACCAATGCTCTCTGACCTTAGAGAGTCAGGTGCAATTGAGCAAGATGCAGATATTGTAACATTTATTTATCGTCCTCAATATTATAAAATTCAAGAATGGGAAGATGGTGAAAACTGTCTTGGGCAAGCTGAAATAATTGTTGCTAAACACAGAAATGGTGGATTAGCGGATGTTCGTTTAAAGTTCAAAGGACAATTTGCTAAATTCTCTGATTTAGATGAATTCGAACATGAAGCAGATTCTGTAACAAACGAATCTATGGTATCAACTGTTGCTTCTAGTATGAATGACGAATCGGATTATGATGATGATAATGATATTTAATGAAGAAATTATTTTTAGTAATATTAGTCCTTGTTAATCTCGAAAGTTATTCGTCACATATACTTATTCCAATGGATGACTCGCAAAATAATCATCTAAAATCTTACGGAATTGCATTTTTATCTCTCCAAAATGATGTAACGGTAGATTGGTTACTAAATTATAAAGGTGGAAGTTTCCTTATAAAACATTATCAAGAAATTGAGAAAGAATGTATAATTAGAGGAGTATCTTATGAAATTATAGCTGACGCTCAATCAACTGAGATTCTAAGAAGTATATCGTCTCCTACTGTGAACCAAGAGGTTGTTCGTCTTGAAAAACCTCCTAAAATAGCAATTTATTCACCAAAACACAATCAACCTTGGGATGATGCGGTAACCATGGCTCTTACTTATGCAGAAATTCCTTATGAGGTTATCTATGATGAAGAAGTACTATCTGGTGTTCTTCCATTATACGATTGGTTACATCTTCACCATGAGGATTTTACAGGTCAATACGGAAAATTTTATGCAAGTTTCAAAAATTCTTCATGGTATAAAGAACAAAAAGTATTATTCGAACAACTTGCTACTAAACTAGGATTCAATAAGGTTTCTAAGGAAAAACTTGCTGTGTCTTTAAAGATTAGAGAATTTATTAATGGTGGTGGATTCTTATTTGCTATGTGTTCCGCAACAGATTCTTATGATATAGCCTTAGCTGCTCAAAACACTGATATTTGTGCTCATATGTTTGATGGGGACCCTATTGAATCTGGTGCTCAATCAAAACTAGATTATTCTCAAACACTTGCATTTAAAGATTTTACTTTAGTTACTAATCCTAATCAATATGAATTCTCAAATATAGACGCTACTTCTACTAGGAAAATAAAAGCGGAAATAGATTTCTTTACTTTATTCGACTTTTCGGCAAAATGGGATCCTGTTCCTACAATGTTATGTCAAAATCATACTAAAGTTATTAAAGGATTTATGGGACAAACTACTTCTTTTAATAATCAGTTCATAAAGTCAGATGTACTTATTATGGGTGAAACAAAATCAACTAATGAATCTAGATATATTCATGGTAAATTAGGAAATGGAACTTGGACTTTTTATGGAGGACACGATCCTGAAGATTACCAACACAGAGTTGGGGATCCTAAAACGGACTTATCTTTACATCCCAACTCCCCAGGATATAGATTAATATTAAATAATATTTTGTTTCCTGCGGCCAAAAAGAAAAAACAAAAAACATAACAGAGAAAAATTGGGGATAAGGATTACAACCTAAAATCAAAATTTATTCAATAATTGAAATCCCATCCATTTTACAATCAATTTCTTCACTATCAACCCCCATATAATCCAAAATTGTTGGAGCTAAATCTGTTTGATTAGTTATATAATTCGGTTTAAAACTTAAATCTGGATGTTGGGAGAAAAATATCGTCTGATTAATATGTGGGTTTTCTGCATCACCATGACCTGTACCATCACCCCCATGATCAGAAACAATAAAAAACAGCCAATCTTCTCCTAAGTTGTTTCTTTTCTCTTCTATAATATTAAATAAACTCTCAACAAAAACATCTATTTTAGATAAGGTACTTACATATTCACTCACCTCTGGACTAAAACCAAAACTATGACCAGCAGCATCTAATTCATCAAACTGAAGAAACAAAACATCTGGATCTATTGGATAACCCTCTATCAACAAATCCCTAGAAGATTGAAATACCATAGAGTCATTTAGTGTACTTGCAGATGTGTAATCTAAATACTGATGATGAATGTAGGTGTTAATAGGATTCCAATTTGTAATAGAAGATGTGTTTATCTGTTGGTAAGCCAACTCTAAATAATATTGAAAAGGAGGATACGTAGAGAACCTACTTCCAACAAAACTATTATCGACTACATTGTGTTTAGAATAATGAACACCTGTCAGAAGACTCGACCAATTTGGACCACTATAGGTATCTTCTTCTGTATTGTGAAATGGAGTAAAATACACATCATCTCTTGATGATAAATTATACATAAATGGTGTAATATCTTCTGTGAGAGCATCACTTCTAAATCCATCTATGCCTACAATCAATACATTATGATTACTTATTGTTGTATCAAGAGACACTACAGACTCTACACAAACCTCAACTGCTAAGTCTTTTTTACACGAAACAAAACAAAACACACATAGTAATAGTAGTAATATTTTTTTCATAAATCAAACTTAAAAAAATAATTCGATTTTAGAGTCAATTATTAGATGAAGATTAATCTCATCATATTCACACTGACATTTTGACGTTAATATTGTATTTGGCACAGTTTTATCAGTATTAATTTTTAAAATTATAAATATGAATGATATTAATCAATTAGAAAAAGAAAAATTATTACAGTTGCTAGAATGCAATATAGAAGAATTAGATTTATTAATTAGAAAGTCTAGTGAAATACCAAAAGAATCTGACAATAAATACGATATTCTACTAAAGGTACTACAACAAGGGTTTAACATTCGAGAGGCTGTATTAGCAGGTATTACTATTGGTGAAATATTAGGATACGAGAAAGCAAAATTAAAAATGGAAGAGGAAATTAAGGAAAAGCTATATATAGCTTTTAAAAATAGTCAATAATATAAATAATAAAGTAATGAAGAAAAAAGGAAACATTAATGTTACAACTGAAAACATATTCCCGATAATTAAACAATTTTTATATTCTGATCATGAGATCTTCTTAAGAGAACTTGTTTCTAATGCAGTTGATGCAACGCAGAAAATGAAAACACTGACAACAATTGGAGAATTGAAAACAGATTTAAAGAACTTAAGAGTTGAAGTAATTTTAGAGAAAAAAAATAAAACTATTACTGTTAGGGACAATGGTATTGGAATGACATCAGAAGAAATAGATAAATACATTAATCAGATTGCATTTTCGGGTGCAGAAGAGTTCGTTAATAAATATAAAGATGCAGATGCTAAAAATTCAATTATTGGTCATTTTGGACTTGGGTTCTACTCTGCATTTATGGTTGCTAAAAAGGTTGAAATCATCACAAAAAGCCAACAGGTAAATAGCAAAGCAGTGAAGTGGGTTTGTGATGGGTCTCCAAATTTTACGATGGAAGAGGCTAAGAAAAAAACTAAAGGGACTGATATTGTATTACATATTGCAGATGATTCAACAGAATTCTTAGAAGAGAGTAGAATTTCAAATATTTTAAATAAATATTGTAAGTTCCTACCAGTGGAAATTAAATTTGGTACTAAAACGCAGAAAATAAATCACCCAAAAGGGAAGAAAGATGATAAGGGAGAGATTATTAAAATTGAGGAAACATCAGATAATATAATAAATAACACCAGACCTGCCTGGGTAAAAAGTCCCTCAAATCTAAAAGATGAGCATTATAAATCTTTTTATCAAGAATTATACCCAATGGAGTTGTCTGACCCATTATTTAATATTCACTTGAATGTTGATTTCCCATTTAAACTTACCGGGATTTTATATTTTCCAAGATTAAAACACAATCTAGAAGTTCAAAAAAATAAAATCAATCTCTATAGTAACCAAGTATTCATAACTGATAATGTTGAGAACATTGTGCCTGAATTCTTAACTCTTTTACATGGGGTGATTGACTCCCCAGATATACCTTTAAATGTTTCAAGGTCATATCTACAGGCTGATGGAAATGTAAAGAAAATAGCAAGTCATATCACTAAGAAAGTAGCTGATAAATTATCAAGAATGTTTAAAAAGGATAAAGAAGATTTTGAAAAGAAATGGGATGATGTAAAGGTATTTATTGAATATGGAATGTTAACTGAACAGAAATTCTATGATAAAGCAAAAGAATTTTATCTATATAAAAATACAGAGAACAAATATTATACATTTGGGGAGTTTTCAGATAAGATAAAAAACTCACAAAAAGATAAAAATGGAAAAACAGTAATTCTATACACGAATAATCATGAAGAGCAGCATAGTTTTGTAAAAACTGCCACAAGTAAAGGCTATGAGGTACTAGAACTAGGAGGGCCTTTAATCAGCCATTTTATTAGTCGAATAGAAGCAGATAATAATGATGTTCAATTTGTGAGAGTTGATGCAGAAATAATAGACAAGTTAATTGAGAAGGAAGAATCTACTTTATCTAAATTGTCTGAAAAAGAACAAGAAAAATTGAAGACGATTTTTGAAAATGAGGTTGATAAAGAAAAATTCACTGTTCACATACAGAATATGTCATCTACTGACTCACCTGTTGTTATAACACAAAGTGAATTTATGAGACGAATGAAAGAACAACAACAATTATCTGGAGGGGGGGCGATGCAGATGTTTGGTTCGATACCAGAATCATATAATCTAGCTGTTAACTCAAACCATGAACTAATTGGTAATATTCTTAAACAGAAGAGGAAAGAGAAAAGAACTCATTTAATTAATCAAGTTCTAGATTTAGCCCTATTATCTCAAGGAATGTTAAAGGGTGAGGATCTTACTTCATTCATTAATAGAAGTGTAAATTTAATCAAGTAATCTGTACTATGTGAGGTTTCCAAAAAATAGATTTATTAGAGTTAGGTGTTCATTTATATAATAATTCTTATATAATCTAGTTAAAAGAATATCTCTGAACAAACTAAAAAATGAAAAAACACAAAGTCTTATTATATATTTTATTAGGTATATGTCTATCATTCTACCTACAAGACATATTGTCAAAAAAAACCTTTGCATCGGATTTTAATGACAATCAAAATTACAATATAGAAGAAAACAATAGACCTAACTTTATAAACGCTTCCGAACACGCTATACAAGCTGTAGTTCATATAAAGTCTAAATATATTAGTAATGAGATATATGGCTATTATGACCCTTTCTATGGGAAAAGATTTTTCAAACAACCAAAAGAGAATATTGCAAGTGGTTCAGGTGTTATTATATCAGAAGATGGATATATTATTACTAATAGACATGTAATTAATAATTCTGAAGAGATAGAAGTAGTCTTAAATGACAAAAGGACATACAGTGCTAAAATCTTAGGAGAAGACCCTAATAGTGATTTAGCACTTCTAAAAATTGAAGAAAATAAACTTCCTTTTTTGAAATTTGCCAACTCAAATTATCTAAGAGTTGGGGAGTGGGTATTGGCAGTTGGAAATCCATATAATCTTAATTCTACAGTAACTGCAGGGATAATTAGTGCAAAGTCTAGAAAAATTAATATACTTAATGATGGAGGTATTGAATCATTTATTCAAACAGACGCAGCAATTAATTCTGGAAACTCAGGAGGTGCACTTGTCAATATCGATGGTAATTTAATTGGAATAAATACAGCGATACAATCTAAAACAGGAGAATTTAGTGGTTATGGTTTTGCTATTCCTTCAAATATGGCAGAAAAGATTATAAATGATTTAAAAGTATACGGAGAAGTGCGTAGAGCATATATTGGCATTCATATTACTGATATAAATATGCAGATAAAAGAAGAATTAAAACTAAATGGACTCGAAGGAGTTTTAATCTCAAAAGTCCTAGAAAATAGTGCTGCAGAGCTTGCTGGCATCAAGGATCTAGATGTAATATTAGAAATAAATGGTATTAAAGTTAACTCAACTAGCGAATTACATGAATTAATTATTCAATTTGACCCAGGGGATGAAATCAATTGCACTATTCTAAGAGAAGAGGAAATTAAGACAGTCAATCTCTCATTAAAATCTTAAAAAAGTTCAAGATACGTATCGAGAGGATTTGATTATTTGTATTATTTCTTCTTGATATTAAGTGTACATCTGTTATACAAATTATTTTTATATTAACTCTCTAATAACTCCTGTACTAATTTTGGAACAGCTTTTGTTGCCTTCTCAGAAATCACTTCAATACCATCATAATAAGATGAATTTGGATCTATAAGAACAATTCTTTCTGAGCTTGTAGCGTAATCAATAAGTGAGGCTGCTGGAAAAACACTTAATGAAGTTCCAATAATTATAAAAATATCAGCTGATTTTACCATATGTATAGCCACCTCCATATTTGGCACATCTTCTCCAAACCAAACTACATTTGGGCGAAGTTGCCCTCCTTTTTCACAATAATCTCCAATATTTAATTCATGTCCTTTAATTGGGAAGACTCTGTGATCGATTATACTTTTTGATTCAGTTAATTTTCCATGCAAGTGTAAAATATTTTTAGCACCACTTCTTTCATGTAAATTATCTATATTTTGAGTTATAATAGATACATTAAATCTTTCTTGAAGTCTATTTAATGCAAAATGAGCATCATTGGGTTGTGAATTAATCAATTGCTTTCTTCTAATATTATAAAAATCTAATACTAAAGATGGGTTTTTCTTAAAAGCCTCTGGAGTAGCAACATCTTCAATTGTATATTTTTCCCACAATCCACCGGAATCTCTGAATGTCCCAAGTCCACTTTCTGCACTAATTCCTGATCCAGTAAATACTACAATATTTTTCATAGTTAATGAATTGGATAGCACCGCTAATCAATTTGCTAGTTTTAAATTATAAGAAACCTAATTTCTGCTGTTATATAGTAAATATATTTATTTTATTGGAGAATTAACTTTTTATTGATTATTCCATTATCGGTATATATTTCCAAAAAGTATATAGATTTAGAATATTCTTCTAAACGTATGTAGTTACTATACTCTCCAATATGATTTTTTAAATTCTCTGTGTAGATGATCTCTCCAATAGAATTAATAACTCTAATTTCTAAGTCTCTTTTTATCAAGCTTGAAAACTCTAAATTAAATATATTGTTACTTGGATTAGGATAGATTTTAAAATTAGTTAATCCAATCTCATAAACGTAAACATAAGAACACTCCGATTCACAAGAAACAAGTGAAGAATACAGTCCATTACCAGTACCTGGATCATAACAATTACCTTGACCATCACAATCCCAAGAAGGAACTATACAACTTGACTGACACTGTGATAAACTACTAAACTGTCCATTACCAGTACCTGGATCATAACAATTA